>NZ_QKSF01000011.1:0-138141 GCF_003234045.1 Curtobacterium sp. MCPF17_047
TACCTGCGCTCCGCCTCCATGCCGGGCGCTGCGCGCTTGCCGGACGGGAGGCGCGGGTCAGGACCCGAAGGACGAGCCCACGAACGCGAACAGGAGCGCGAGCAGCGGGAACGCGCCCTGCATGGACGCGGAGCGCAGGTACTTGCGGCCGGTGCCCGCGAGGACGACGGCGGCACCGAGCATGCTCGCGCACGAGAAGACGACGAGCGTCCAGCCGGTCGCACCGTTGCCGGCGAGCACCAGCACGACACCGAGGACCGCGCCGATCGCCAGGAACAGGTTGTAGAAGCCCTGGTTGAAGGCGAGGGAGCGGGTCGCCTGCGCCTCGGCGTCGCTCGAGATGCTGAAGATGCGTCGGACCCGAGGGCTCGTCCACGCGAGGGACTCGAGGAAGAAGATGTACGCGTGCACCAGGCCCGCCAGGACCGCGAAGACACCGGAGATCGCCAGCAGAACCGTCATGAGGACCATCCTCCCAGCAACGGGACGGCCCCGCGGTCACATCTCGTCGGGAACGACCTCGATCAGTAGGCTCTGACCATGAACGAGGCCCGAGGGACGACCGACGACGACGCCGTGGCCGAGCTGCAGAGCATCCGGCAGAGCATCGACAACATCGACGCTGCCGTGATCCACATGCTCGCGGAGCGGTTCAAGTACACGCAGCGGGTCGGGTACCTCAAGGCCGCAGCGGGCATGCCGGCGGCCGACCCCTCGCGCGAGCAGATCCAGGTCGCACGGCTGCGGGCCCTCGCCGCCGAGTCCCACCTCGACCCGGCCTTCGCCGAGAAGTTCCTCAACTTCATCGTGGCGGAGGTCATCCACCACCACGAGCGCATCGCCGTCGGTGAACTGTGAGCCTGCCGCCACTGCACCTGCTGATCGGTTCGTACACGGCGACCGGAGGCGGGAACGCGACCGGCATCTCCATCGTCGACGGTGACGTCGTGTCGACGGTCGCGGTGCTCGACGATCCGTCGTTCCTCGCCGTCGACGATCACCGGGTGTACGCCGTCTCCGAGACGGTCGACGGCGGCGTCCACGCGTTCCGCCGCACGGGCTCCGCTCTCGAGCACCTGTGGGACGCCCCCGCGGGCGGGGATGCACCCTGCCACGTGCGGGTCGACCCCTCGGGAGCGCTCGTCGTCACGAACTACGTCTCCGGGACGGTGACCGCGGTCTCGCTCGAGGCGGCAGAGGCCTACGCCGTCCCCGGCGGGGTCGGGTCCGGCGGAGCTGCTGCTGGCGGCCTCGTGCACGGTGTCGGCGGGCAGGGCGCCGGAGTGTCCGCCGCCTTGCCCGACGCGGCACTCGCGACCGAGGTACTGCCCGACGCGACCGGCCCGGACGAGGAGCGCCAGGAGGGCCCGCACGCCCACCAGTCCATCGCCACACCGGACGGCACCGTGCTGGTCGCCGACCTGGGCGGCGACGCCCTGCACGAGTTCCGGATCAGCGCCGATGCCGGCTCGGTGTCGATCGAGCCGCTCCGCGTGCACCACGTCACCCCGGGTGCCGGACCGCGGCACATGGCCTGGGTCTCCGGCTCGGTCTCCGGTTCGGTCGGCGGCGACCTGGTCGTCGCCGGGGAGCTCGACGGACGGGTGTACCGCCTCCGCCGTGACGAGTCCGGGGCGTTCCGGGAGGTCTGCGCCACCCCGGTGTTCGACGGACCCGGTGTCCCGTCGCTCCTCAGTCACATCGAGGTCGACGAGCGCGGCCTGGTCACCGTCGCCGTCCGCGGCCGCGACCAGATCGTGGTGCTCGACACGGCCGACGACGGGCTCCGGGTCGTCGGGGCAGCGTCGGCCGGGGGAGCCTGGCCCCGCCACTTCGCCCGGGTGCCCGGGTACCTGCTCGTCGCGAACCAGAACTCGGACGCGATCGCGGTGCTGCCGCTCGGGGACGACGGCGTGCCGGGGGAGGCCGTCGGGCAGATCGCCGTCGGCAGCCCGACGTGCGTCATCCCGTTGGGGTAGCGCGTCCGGGGGCTGTCGGCGCTGTGGTTGCCAGTGCTGCAGTTGTGAGCCCTGCAGCTGTCAGCCCTGGGGCCGTCAGCCCTGGGGGACCGGCAGGTCGATGACGTTCTCGAACGGCCGCCCCTCGGCCAGCGCCGCGACCTGGCGTCGGATCAGATCGAGCGACCGCGGGACACTGAGGTCCGTGTTGCCGCCGACGTGCGGCGTGAGCACGGTGTTCGGCGTCGTCCAGAGGGCGTGGTCGGCGGGCAGGGGTTCCGGGTCGGTGACGTCGAGCGCCGCCGAGATCCGGCCCGAGCGGAGTTCCGCGACCAGTGCGTCGGTGTCGACGACCTTGCCACGCGCGACGTTCACCACGAGGGCGCGGTCCGGCAGCGCCGCGAGGAGGTCCGCGTCCACCAGCCCCTCGGTCTCGTCGGTGAGCGGCGCGATGAGCACGAGCACGTCCGTGGTGCGCGCGAGCTCCGGCAGCTCGCCGAACGCGTGCACTTGCCGGCCGTCCTGCTGCCGCGCGGTCCGGGCGACGACGGTGACCCGGGTGCGGAACGCCTCGAACCGGCTCGCGATCGCGGACCCGATGGCGCCGTAGCCGACGACGGTGACGCGGCGATCGGCGAGCGAACGGGTCTCCCTCGAGTCCCACCGCTGCTCGGCGCGGTCGAACTGGAACTCGGCGATCTCACGGAGCGAGGTCAGCGCCAACCCGACGGCGAGCTCGGCCGTCTCGTCGTCGTGGATCCCGCGCCCGTTCGCCAGATGAGCGTGACCAGGCACGTGCGGGGTCGCCCACTCGTACCCGGCGCTCGGCAGCTGCAGCAGCTCGAGGTTCGGCAGGTCGTGCACGAACTGCCACCGGTGCCGCCCGCCGAAGTAGAACGGCAGGAAGGCGATGGCGACCTCGTCGGCCCGGTCGTACGGAGCCTCGACGTCCCAGACGTCCAACTCGATGCCGTCCGGGACCGGGCCGAAGCCGTCGACCAGTTCCTGGAAGGGCAGCGTGACGATCGGCACCGGGTCAGGAGTCCGTGCGCGGCGAGAAGGACCCGTGGTCGTCGAGCGGCCCGCGACCGACGTAGCCCTCGGTGACGTTCTCCTGGATGACGGCACCGAAGTGCGTCGGCAGGGTCGCGCCGTGGGCGCCACGGAGCTCGTCGATCGTCGCCTCGAACGCACCCTGGACCTCGAGCGAGCCCGACGCGGCGTCGGTCACACCGATGCGCAGCACCGGGTAGCCCCGGCCCGTGCAGAGGCCCTGGAAGCGGACGTCGTCCTCGCGTCGGACGGTCACGATGACGCGGCCGGTCGACTCGGAGAACAGCGCGGTCGCGGTGTCGACGCCGTCGCGGGACTCGAGCTCGTCCAGCACGACACGGGCACCGAGGCCGAAGCGGAGCACCGACTCGGCGAGGGTCTGGCCGAGGCCGCCGTCCGCCAGGTCGTGTGCGCTCGTCAGCAGCTGCTCGTCGGCCGCGGCGGCGATGAGCTCCGCCAGGGCCTTCTCGCGCGCCAGGTCGACCCGCGGCGGACGTCCACCGAGGTGGTCGTGCACGGTGCCGGCCCAGGCCGAACCGTCGAGCTCGAGGCTCGTGGTGCCGAGCAGGTAGATGTTGTGGCCGTCGTCCTGCCACCCCGAGGGGATGCGCTTGGCGACGTCGTCGATCACGCCGAGCACACCGACGACGGGCGTCGGGTGGATCGGGGTGTCACCGGTCTGGTTGTAGAACGAGACGTTGCCGCCGGTCACCGGGATGCCGAGCTCCATGCAGCCGTCCGCCAGGCCCTCGACGGCCTCGGAGAACTGCCACATGACCTCGGGGTTCTCCGGCGAGCCGAAGTTCAGGCAGTCGGTGACCGCCGCGGGGACGGCGCCGGTGACGGCGACGTTCCGGTACGCCTCGGCCAGCGCCAGGCGGGCGCCCTGCTTCGGGTCGAGCTGGCAGTAGCGGCCGTTGGCGTCCGTGGCGATCGCGACACCGAGGCCGGTCTCCTCGTCGACGCGGATCATGCCGCCGTCGTCGGGGAAGGACAGCGCGGTGTTGCCGAGGACGTACGTGTCGTACTGGTTCGTGACCCAGCGCTTGTCGGAGAGGTTCGGCGACCCGAGCAGCTGCAGGAACTGCGCCTTGAGGGCGGGGCCGGTCTCTGGACGGTCGAGCGACTCGGCGCCGTCGGCCTGGAGCGCGTCGATCCAGGTCGGGTACTTGACCGGACGGTCGTACACCGGGCCGTCGACCGCGACCGTGCGCGGGTCGACGTTGACGATCTCCTGGCCCTGCCAGTCGATGACGAGACGACCGGTGCCGGTGACCTCGCCCAGCACGCTGGTCTCGACCTCCCACTTGCCGACGACCTCGAGGAAGGCGTCGAGCTTGTCGGGGCGGACGACCGCCATCATCCGCTCCTGACTCTCCGACATGAGGATCTCCTCTGCCGTGAGCGACGGGTCGCGCAGCAGGACGTCGTCGAGGGAGATGTGCATCCCGCCGTCACCGTTGCTCGCGAGCTCGCTCGTCGCGCAGGAGATGCCCGCGGCGCCGAGGTCCTGGATGCCCTCGACGAGCTCCTTCTGGAAGAGCTCGAGGCAGCACTCGATGAGGACCTTCTCGGCGAACGGGTCGCCCACCTGGACCGCCGGACGCTTGGTCGGGCCGCCCTCGGTGAAGGTGTCGGACGCCAGGATCGATGCGCCGCCGATGCCGTCGCCACCGGTGCGGGCACCGAAGAGCACGACCTTGTTGCCCGCGCCGGACGCGTTCGCCAGGTGCAGGTCCTCGTGCCGCAGCACACCGACCGCCAGGGCGTTGACCAGCGGGTTGCCCTGGTACACCGGGTCGAAGTAGGTCTCGCCGCCGATGTTCGGCAGGCCAAGGCAGTTGCCGTAGAACGAGATGCCGCCGACGACCCCGTGCACCACGCGTGCGGTGTCCTCGTGGTCGATCGCGCCGAAGCGGAGCTGGTCCATCACCGCGACCGGACGGGCACCCATCGAGATGATGTCGCGCACGATGCCGCCGACACCCGTGGCCGCGCCCTGGTACGGCTCGACGTAGGAGGGGTGGTTGTGCGACTCGACCTTGAAGGTCACCGCCCAGCCGTCACCGACGTCGACGACACCGGCGTTCTCGCCCATGCCGACCATCAGGTTCTTGGTCATCTCCGGCGTGACCTTCTTGCCGAACTGCCGGAGGTAGTTCTTGCTCGACTTGTAGGAGCAGTGCTCGGACCACATGACGGAGTACATGGCGAGCTCGCCCGAGGTGGGGCGGCGACCGAGGATCTCGCGGATCTTCGCGTACTCGTCGGCCTTCAGCCCGAGTGCCGCGTAGGGCTGTTCCTTGTCGGGCGTCTCGGCGGCGTCCTGGACGGTGTCGGGCTTCGGGCGGACGGGCGTGGTCACGGTGTTGTCGTTCCCTGTCACTGGAGTCGCGGGCGCTGGAGTCGCGGTCACTTGACGAGCGCGCGCTCGATCACGGAGGTGAAGAAGGTCAGGCCGTCCGTGCCGGAGGCCATGGCCGCGCGGGTGTCCGGGCCGAACCCGGGCTCCGTCGCGTGCTCGGGGTGCGGCATCAGGCCGACGACGTTGCCGCGCTCGTTCGAGACACCGGCGATGTCGTCGATCGACCCGTTCGGGTTGACGCCGACGTAGCGGAACACGACCTGGCCGTTGTCCTCGATGCGTTTGATCTCGTCCGCGTCGGCGACGAACCGGCCGTCGGCGTTCTTCAGCGGGATGGTGATCTCCTGCTGCGCGTCGAACCCGGAGGTCCAGGCGGTGTCGGCGTTCTCGACGCGGAGCACCTGGTCGCGGCGGATGAACTGCTGGTGGGCGTTCCGGGTGTGCGCACCGGGGACCAGTCGGGCCTCGGCGAGCATCTGGAAGCCGTTGCAGATGCCGAGCACGGGCATGCCCTTGCCGGCGACGTCGATGACCTCGGCCATGATCGGGGCCTTCGCCGCGATCGCGCCCGCACGGAGGTAGTCGCCGTACGAGAACCCGCCCGGCAGGACGATCGCGTCGACACCCTGGAGGTCGTGGTCACCGTGCCAGAGCGCGACCGGCTCGGCTCCGGCGAGGCGCACGGCGCGCTGGGCGTCGCGGTCGTCGAGCGAGCCGGGGAAGGTGATGACCCCGATGCGCATCGCGGTCACTCGACGACACTCACGGAGACGACGTCCTCGATGACTGCGTTCGAGAAGACGTCGACCGCGATCTCACGGACTTCGGCGAGCTTCGCGTCGTCGACGGGGCCGTCGACCGACACCTCGAATCGCTTGCCGATGCGGACGTTGGTCAGGTCGTTCTTGCCGAGGCGGGCGAGGGCGTTGCCCACCGCCTTGCCCTGGGGGTCGAGGATCTCGGCCTTCGGCATGACCTCGACGACGATCGTTGGCACGTGTTCACTCCAGCACAGGGGTCGGGTGGGGATGTCACCAGTCTAGGTGGCCCGCGGGGGCAGCCGGAGCGGTTGTGGACGGACGATCGGAGACGTACTATTCGATGTCGAACAATCGGGATCGAACACCCGTCGCTCTCGAACACCCCCGCTCTCGAACACCGGAGACCACGTGACCGACCTGACGCCACTGGCGTTCGCGGCACTCGGCCTGCTCGCCGAGGCGCCGATGCACCCCTACGAGATGTTCCAGACGATGCTGCAGCGTCGCGAGGACCGGAACGTCAAGGTGCGTCCCGGGACGCTGTACCACCAGGTCGGCCGCCTCGCGGACCTCGGGTACGCCGAGGTCGTCGGCACCGACCGCGCGGGCAACCGGCCCGAACGGACCACCTACTCGATCACCGACGCCGGGCGCGCGGCGCTCGAGGAGGGCCTCCGACGCATGGTCGCCGAACCGGCCGACGAGTACCCGCAGTTCGGACTGGCGGTGTCCCACATGGACAACCTGCCCGTCGAGGACGTGGTCAGTGCGCTCCGCGCTCGCATCCACGCGCTGGACGCCCGACGCGACGGGTACGACGAGACCGCCACGGGCCTCCAGGCCAAGGGCCTCGCCGAGCGCTACTGGCTCGACGTGTCGTACGTCCGTGCGATGCTCACCGCGCAACTCGAGTGGCTCACCGCCATCGCTGACCGCGTGGAGCGCGGCGACATCCCCTGGGACGGTCCGGCCGTCCCCGCAGAACCCACACAGAACAGCAAGGACACCACTCGATGACATCCGCATCAACCGCCGCCGACCTGGAGCACGGCAAGAAGCCGTGGCCAGCGCTCTGGGCGCTCGTCGTCGGCTTCTTCATGATCCTCGTCGACTCGACGATCGTCTCGGTCGCGACGCCGACCATCGCGAAGGCGCTCGACGCCGACATCAACGCCGTCATCTGGGTGACCAGCGCCTACCTGCTGGCGTACGCCGTGCCGCTGCTCATCACCGGCCGTCTCGGTGACCGCTTCGGGCCGAAGGTGCTCTACCAGGTCGGGCTCGTCGTATTCACGCTCGCCAGCCTCTGGTGCGGTCTCGCCGGCTCGATCGAGATGCTGATCCTCGCCCGCGTGGTGCAGGGCCTCGGCGCCGCGATGATGACCCCGCAGACGATGTCCGTCATCACCCGCATCTTCCCGCCGCAGAACCGTGGCGCAGCCATGGGCCTCTGGGGTGCGGTCGCCGGTGTGGCCTCGCTCGTCGGCCCGATCGTCGGCGGGCTGCTCGTCGACGGCTTCGGCTGGGAGTGGATCTTCTTCGTCAACGTCCCCGTCGGCATCGTCGCGTTCGTCCTCGCACAGAAGTTCGTCCCGTCCTTCGAGCGCCACGGACACCGCTTCGACTACCTGGGCATCGTGCTGTCCGCAGTCGGGCTGTTCCTGCTCGTCTTCGGCATCCAGGAGGG
Organism: Curtobacterium sp. MCPF17_047; assembly: GCF_003234045.1. Classification (NCBI taxonomy): domain Bacteria; kingdom Bacillati; phylum Actinomycetota; class Actinomycetes; order Micrococcales; family Microbacteriaceae; genus Curtobacterium; species Curtobacterium sp. MCPF17_047. The sequence continues at coordinate 7,825 of NZ_QKSF01000011.1, forward strand.
CGAGACCTACGACTGGGGCACCATCACCGGCCCGATCTCGGTCTGGTCGCTGATCATCGCCGGCATCGTCGTGCTCGCCGCGTTCGTCGTCTGGCAGGGCGTGCAGAAGGGCGAGCCGCTGTTGCCGCTCGGCCTGTTCAAGGACCGCAACTTCACCCTGGCGAACATCGCGATCACCGCGGTCGGCGTCGCGATCTCGTCCTTCGCGCTGCCGATCATGCTGTGGGCGCAGGACGTCCTGCGCTTCTCGCCGACGCAGGCGGCGCTGCTCCTCGTGCCGCAGGCGGTCATCTCGGCCGGCCTCGCGCCGGTCGTCGGCAAGAAGCTCAACGTCTGGAACCCGCGCTGGGTGGCGTCCTTCGGGCTCGCCTGCTTCTCCGGCGGGCTGTTCTGGTTCGGCGCGTTGATCGCCGCGAACGCCGACTGGGGCTGGGTGCTCCTGCCGAGCGCGCTGCTCGGCCTGGCCAACGCCTGCATGTGGGGACCGCTGTCGGTCTCCGCCACGCGCAACCTGCCGCCGCGTCTGGCCGGTGCCGGCTCGGGCGTCTACAACACCACCCGTCAGATCGGTGCCGTGCTCGGTTCCGCCGGCATCGCCGCCCTGATGGAGGCCCGGATCACCGCCGAGTTCCCGCAGCAGTCCGGTGGTTCCGGCGCTGGTGTCGCGCAGACCGGGTCGCTGCCCGGGTTCCTGCTCGAGCCGTTCTCGCGAGCCATGGGGCAGTCGCTCGTCCTGCCGGCCGTCGTGCTCATCGCGGCGATCGTCGCGGCCCTGTTCCTGGCGAAGCCGAAGCAGACCGTCGCCTGGAAGCAGACCGGCTCGGTCGCCACGCAGCCCGACGGGTCCGCCGACGCGGCGCAGCCCGGCGCGGCGCAGGCCGGCGGCGAGCGGGAGCACGTCGGTGCCCACGCCTCGGCCGCCGCACCCGCGACCGCCGCTGACGAGCTCGCCGCCGGGCAGCACCCGGGCAAGCACGTCGGGGCGTAGCCCGGCGTCCCGCACCACCGGAGCCCCGGTCCCTCCCACGAGGGGCCGGGGCTCCTTCGTTTCCGGGTGTCCCGGTCGGTCGGCCAGCGTGGTCGCCGAGCGGGCGGAAGTGCACCGCTGGCGTCCGCCGCACCAGGGTCTTCCGCCCGCTCGCGGGGTGCGCGGCCCGTGAGCCGGCGCCGAGGCGGGCGCAGGGCGGCGAGCGGGCGGAAACGCGCCTCCCGGGTCGCCCGCGCCGGAGGATTCCGCCCGTTCGCCGCGTCGCGCGCACTTCCCGGTCAGCCGAGAGGCCCGCCCCGCGTCGAGCGGGCGGTTCCGCGCACTTGTGCTCGCGACACTCGGAGATTCCGCCCGCTCGCGGGTCGGGGCGGCGACGGGACGGGCGGACGTCGGTGAGCGGGCGGAAGCGCGTCTCCGGACCGGGCGGGGCCGAGGCATTCCGCCCGCTCGCGGGTCGGGGCGGCGGCGGGACGGACGCACGTCGGTGAGTGGGCGGAAGCGCGTCTCCGGACCGCGCAGGGCGCTGGTGTTCCGCCCGCTCGCCGGCGGGGGCGGCAGCCGAGCGGGCGCGCTTCGGCGAGCGGGCGGATCCGCGCTCCGCGCGGTCGTCGGGCCGGGGGATTCCGCCCGCTCGCGCGCAGCGGACGCCCGGCGCGGATCGAACGGTCAGATCTGCGCGGCTCGGAGCGCTCAGACCCTGGTGTTCCGCCCGCTCGCGCCAGGCGGCCGAACCTCGCCGACCCAACCGACCCGACCCGACCTCCCGCCGACCCGACCCGCCGACCCGACCAGACCCGCGCCCCGCGCCCCTCAGGCCCGGCCGCGAGCCGCGCGCCCTCAGGACCGTCGCTGCAGGTGCTCCCGTGTCAGCGCGTCCATCTGCTCGTCCGTCAAGTCGTCGACCTCGCGGGCCTCGCGGCGGTCGGAGCGTTGCCACCGGATGAAGAGGGCGATGAGCACGGGGACGTCCGCCACCTCGGCGATGAACCACAGCAGGTCGCCCGCCAGGTGCTGGTCCCGCAGCGGCGACGGCGCCCAGGGCACGTGCAACGCCACGCTCCCGGCTCCGTCCAGCACGTGGTCGCTGACCCGCATCACGACCGCCGGCACCGCGTCGAGCACGAGCTCCACGAACGCCAGCAGGAACTCTGCGGTGGCGAAGGCGGAGGAGCGGAGCACCCCGACCTCGGACAGCGGCGCGAGCAACCCGAAGCCGAGGACGGGTACGAGGACGGTGATCCCCTCGCTGCTGACCAGGGACTGGCGGAGCACGGCCGCCAGCGGAGTGAGCATCACGCAGAACAGCGCGAGGGCCACCAGTGGCGAGACGATCGCGTTGCCGAGGAGCCGCGCCGGACGTGAGCGCAGGACGGCGTCGGCGGTCTCGGCGAGGCGGGTCGGGCCTCCCGTCCGCAGCAACGCGAATGGGCCGGACAGCGCGGCGAACGTGGGGACCGCGAAGAAGAGGACGGCGATCCGCAGGACGAAGGCCCACCGCAGCTGCCGGTCGTACTCGCCGACGATCCCGAACTGCACGACCGCGAACAGGGCCAGCGCGGCGACGAACGCCAGGGTCCGCCACCAGGGCCAACGGACGCCCCGTCGCCGGGCCACGACGAGTCCGGCGCCGTACGCGACGGCGGCGACGACGAGGAGCACCACCGCCAGGGGGTCGACGTGCCAGGTGTTCCAGAACTCGGAGGGTGACGGCGTGGTGTGCCTCCCGGTGGTCGCGCTGCGGGAGTCATCTTCCTCCGGCCGGGAGGCCCGACCCGGCTCCGCCAGATGAGGATCCCTACATGGTCCGCACGCCTCGCGCCGCGACGGTCTTGCTCAGCAGCCACGTCCCGACCGGGATCGCGACCGCGCCGAGGAGCGCGAGTGGGAACGAGAGGTGCAGCTGCATGACGGCGAACGCCGGGCCGATCGTGCAGAGTGCCGCGACCGCGAGGACCGGCCAGGCGGGGCGGTCGGCGCCGGGCACGAGGCGGGGGAGTGGACGGTCGAAGCGCCGCACGGCCCGGGCGATGCCGAGAGTGGCGGCGAGCAGGACGACCACCGCGATCACCCGCGTGGCCCACCAGGTGCGCGAACCCGGGTCCGGGAACGGCAGCCCGACGAGCAGCCCGACGCCGTTGAGCAGGATGAAGAGCGGCAGGTGCCACAGGTAGATCGTCATGCCGTCGCGGCCGAGCAGGAACACGACGGCCTGTGCGGGTCGGCTGTGCATCAGCCGCGTCAGGGGAGCGTGCACGAGCTGCACCAGGCAGGCCTGACCGACGGCGAGCAGGGCCAGCGGCAGCATCGGCGGGTTGAGGTCCTGCAGCATGTCCGGAGACCAGAGCCCGACCGAGGTGATCGGCACGAGGACCGCGTAGGCGGCGACCGCGACACCCGCCAGAAGGAGCTTCGAGCGCCGGGCGAACCAGCCGTCCGCCCAGAGGAACCCGAGCTGCTGGGCGAAGAGCCACACCGGGCCGAGGTTGAGCAGGCCGATCTCGGCGACTCCGCTGGCGAGCCGGACCGCGTCGACCACCGTGGCCAGCAGGAGCAGGACCGCCAGCGTGCGCCACGGGGCGGTGGCATGCAGCCGAGCCATCAGCGGCACGCAGCACTGCGTGATGCCGTACGCGGCGAGGAACCAGAGCGGCGACCCGATCCCGAACGCCAACTCACTCAGCAGGTCCGCGGGCGTGCCGAGGACGGTCGCGATGCCGAGCCCGACCGCGAGCACCGCGAACAGCGGCACCGCCGGACGGTAGAGCCGCACGAGCCGGGTCGCGACCCAGTCCCGGGCGCCGCCACCCCGGGCAACGGTGCTGCGCCAGCCGACGGCGCTCGCGAAGCCGCCGACGACGAAGAAGAGGGGCATGACCTGGCCGATCCAGGTCGCCGCCACGTACCAGGGCAGTTCCTGCAGCGGGCTCGTCACCCGGAGGCCCGAGGAGTCGGAGCCGACGCCGACCATCGTGACGTGCACGATGACGACCAGGACGACACAGGCCGTCCGGATGAGGTCGACGACCAGGTCTCGCTGCGCGATGGTCCCCCGGGCGTCCTGAGCGGTGTTCGCCGACGCGTCGGCCTGCTGCATGGACATGGCTGGACGCTACCGGTCGTTCCACCCCTCCCAGGTCGGGTCCAGCCGATCGCGACAGGATCGTGACACATTGCATTCCGGGAGGGGCATGTGTCGCCCGGTGGACCGCTCCCGCCGTGTACAGTAAGCGTTGTCTTGAATCCTGCAAGAGAAGGGCTCCGCATGGTCGACGACACCGAACTCCTCCGTGGAGCCGGCCTCCGCGTCACCGCGCCGCGCCTCGCCGCCCTCCGGGCGATCGAGACGCACCCGCACACCACCGCTGACGACCTGGTCACGGCGCTCGCCGCCGAACTCCCGACGACCAGTCACCAGGCGGTCTACGGCGTCCTCGCCGCACTGACCGGCGCCGGACTCGTCCGTCGCATCGAGCCGGCCGGCAGCCCCGCCCGCTACGAACGGCGGACCGGCGACAACCACCACCACATCGTCTGCACCATGTGCGGCGCGATCGGTGACGTGGACTGCGCGGTCGGCCACGCGCCGTGCCTGACGCCGTCCGAGACCCACGGCTTCGCCGTCACCACCGCAGAGGTCACCTACTGGGGCATCTGCGCGCAGTGTGCGGCAGCCGAGCAGAGCGGTGTCGAGACCGACGCCGTCGCTGCGAACCGACCCGAGCCATCCTGACCGAACCTACGTTCCACCTGAGGAGGAACCGTGTCCGACCAGAACACGCCCACCACCACGACCAACAGCGGGGCCCCGGTCTCCAGCGATCAGCACTCCATGGGAGTGGGGGCCGACGGCCCCATCGCGCTGCACGACCATTACCTGGTCGAGAAGCTCGCCCAGTTCAACCGGGAGCGCGTCCCGGAGCGCGTCGTGCACGCCAAGGGCGGCGGGGCGTTCGGTACCTTCACCGTCACCAACGACGTCTCGCAGTACACGCGGGCCGCGTTCCTCCAGCCCGGCCAGACGACCGAGATGCTCGCCCGCTTCTCGAGCGTCGCCGGTGAGCAGGGCTCGCCCGACACCTGGCGTGACCCCCGCGGCTTCGCGCTGAAGTTCTACACGAGCGAGGGCAACTACGACCTCGTCGGCAACAACACCCCCGTGTTCTTCATCCGCGACGGCATCAAGTTCCCCGACTTCATCCGCTCGCAGAAGCGCCTGCCGGGCAGCCACCTCCGGAACCACGACATGCAGTGGGACTTCTGGACCCTCTCGCCTGAGTCGGCCCACCAGGTCACGTGGCTCATGGGTGACCGCGGCCTGCCGTCGTCGTGGCGCCACATGGACGGCTTCGGGTCGCACACCTACCAGTGGATCAACGCCGAGGGCGAGCGCTTCTGGGTGAAGTACCACTTCCTGACCGAGCAGGGCCACGCGACCCTGACGCAGGAGGACGCCGACCGCATCGCCGGCGAGGACGCGGACTTCCACATCCGCGACCTGTACGAGGCCATCGAGCGTGGGGACAACCCGCGCTGGACCCTCAAGGTGCAGGTCATGCCGTACGAGGACGCCGCGAGCTACCGCTTCAACCCGTTCGACCTGACGAAGGTGTGGCCGCACGCGGACTACCCGCTCATCGAGGTCGGCACGATGGAGCTCAACCGCAACCCGGAGAACTACTTCGCACAGATCGAGCAGGCGACCTTCGCCCCCTCGAACTTCGTGCCCGGCATCGCGGCGAGCCCCGACAAGATGCTCCTCGCGCGCATCTTCAGCTACGCGGATGCCCACCGCTACCGCGTCGGCACGAACCACGCGCAGCTGCCCGTCAACGCCCCGAAGAACGAGGTGCACTCGTACTCGAAGGACGGCGCCATGCGCTTCGACTTCCAGAAGTCCGAAGTCCCGGTGTACGCACCGAACTCGCTCGGCGGTGCCCACGCCGACCCGAACGCGACCGACGACGCCCCGGGCTGGGAGTCCGACGGAGCGCTACAGCGTTCCGCGGCGACCCTGCACCCCGAGGACGACGACTTCGGCCAGGCGGGCACGCTCTACCGTGAGGTCCTCGACGACGCCGCACGTGCGCGTCTCGTCGGCAACATCGCGGGGCACGTCTCCAAGGTGACGCGTGACGACCTCCGTGAGCGGGTCTTCGCCTACTGGACGAGCGTCGACCCCGATCTCGGTGCGCGCGTGCGCGCAGCCGTGGTGCCGAGCGCGCCCGGCTCGAACGAGGACCCGGAGAAGGTCGCCGTCGAGGCGTAGCAGCCAGGACACAGACGGGAGGCGCGGTGCGAGTCGAACTCGCACCGCGCCTCCCGTCTGTGTTCGGCGGTTCGCCTGGTGCGCGTGCGCGGCGCGCCGACCGGTCGAGACGCCCCGCTCAGTTCCGCCGAGTGGTCAGGAATCGTCGATCCGGGAGGCCCGGTGCGACCGTTCCTGGCCGCTCGGCGACCGCGGTCGGGTGCGTCGGCCCGACTGTGTTCAGACCTGCTGGCCGTTGAGGAGGATCGGACCCTCCGGCCAGTCCTCGAGGCGGGCGGTCACCGGACGGACCATCCAGCCGCCCTGCTCGGTCTCGACGACCCCGGCACCGTCTGCGGTGAAGGCGCTGAAGGTGCCCACCGCCTCGGGGAACTCGTGCCAGCCCATGTGGTCGTAGAAGGGGATCCGGTCCTCGCCCGCACCGAGGAACCCGTACGGCACGCGGAGCCCGTCGAGCACGTCGTGGACACGTTCCATCAATTCGCGACCCACCCCGGAGCCCTGCAGGCGTGGTGAGACACCGACCAGGCCGGTGTCCCCGACCAGAACGTCCTCGCCGCCGACCGTGACGAACATCCGGCGGATGCCGACGTGGGCCAGGACGACGCCGTCCTCGGTCCGACCGAGCACCCGGCGCTCGGGCTGCATGCCCGCCCAGCTCCGACCGCCGACGTACCAGTGCGACCAGCTCGGGAAGGCCTGCGCCAGCATCGCCGCGATCGCCTCGTGGTCGGTGAGCGACAGCGCGCTCTCCTCGACCACCTCCCACCGGATGTCTTCGCTCATCCGACCATCCTGCCCGGGAACCGCCGAGCGTGCCGACGAAGTCGGTATTCCGGATACCGACAACTGGCATTCCGGAGTCGGGTAGTCCTACCGTGGCGCCGTCCACGAGAGAGCTCGTGGCGAGGGAAGGAACTTGGATGATCACGAAGTTGGTCCTCGGCGCAGCAGTCGTCGGCACGCTCCTCAGCGGCACCCTGGCGCTCGACGCCGCGACCGCACCCCGGGCAGAGGCGGCGACGTGCTACGGCTCGGTGAGCATCTGGAAGGGCAAGAACAACACCTGTTCGTCGGCCCGGCATTGGGATGCGATCAAGAATGCCAAGTCGAAGTACGGAGCGTGGGTGACGCGGGGCAGGTACTCCACCCAGAACGCCTGCTGGGCGAACGTCGTCTCGTACGGGATGACGGCGAAGTAGATGCGTCGTCGAGAGCACGGCCGCGTTGCGACGGCCATCGCGTGCGCGGCCGTGGTCTCGCTCGGCCTCCCGGGTTGTGCCCGGACCGAGGATCCGCGCGTGACCACTGCTTCCGCCGTTGCCTCGCTGACTGCTGGTGGGCCGTGGGCGGACGAGTTCCGCGAAGCACTTCGGCAGGGGGTCTCGCCGTACGAAGCGGCGATCCTCAGTGACGGCGAGGTCACGGCGGCGGAGCTCGAGGACGCGCATCACCACGTTCGGCAGTGCCTGCGCGAGTCCGGCCTGGACATCGAGTACGACCCGGACGGCGGCTTCGAGCTCTCGTCCCGTGACGGCAAGTACCCGGATGACTTCTTCAAGCGGTCGGATCCGGTCCTCCGCGCGTGCGAGGAGCGGTACGACGAACACGTGACGATGCTCTTCGAGGAGACTCGTCGGAACCCGGAGAAGCAGGACGAGGCAGAGATCGCCGTTGCGTGTCTGCGAAGAGTCGGCCTGGTCGGGAAGGACTACACCGAGCGGAAGTGGCGAGCCGAGGGCGACACCGGAGTCTTCTCGTTCGACGAGTACGACAAGCGTGCGCAGCAGTGCCAGCTCGATCCGCTCGGGCTCTGGCGGGAACCGTGACGCCGCGGTCGTGCGCCCTGGTGGCGATGTGCGCCCTGATTCTGAGCGGCTGTGCCCAGGCTCCTCTGGACTGCGGCGAGCCGACTCCGGGGCGGATGGATCCCTCGAGGTTCGCGGCCGCAGGGCCGTGGGCGGAGGAGTTCGCTGATGCTGCGGTGAGCCCGTACCAGATCGGCATGCTCGCCGACGGTGTGATCACAGCCGATGAACGCGCAGACGCCCGAGCGCGGACGAAGGTGTGCATGCGGGAGCACGGATACCGGTATGAGGAACACCGCGACGGCGCGGCGGACATCGATCCGTTGCACGGTCAGAGGGAGGGCATCGAACAGGTGATGTCGTACCTGCGGGGCTGCTCGCGGAGGTTCGACCACGACATCTCGAGGCTGTTCGACGCGATCCGACGGAACCCGGAGCACCGGGGTGAGGCTGCGCTCCAGGTGGCGTGTCTGCGACGCGCAGGAGTCGTCGGCCGGGACTACACCGAGCAGCGCTGGCGGACCGAGCGCGAGGACGACGACTACTCCTTCGTGGAGTGGTCACCGGAGGCGACGCAGTGTCGGCTCGACCCGCTCGGCCTGTTGCAGGAGGGGTGAGCGGGCGGCGCAGTAGCGCCGCGTGCGGGTGGCGTGACCGCCGCAGAGCTCACCGACTTGTAGCAGCCCATTGACATTGACAATGTCACATTTCAGTTGACCTGACGACAAGAGTCTAATACGTTGCACTCTACCGCGAGGTGCTTGCGGAGTGGAGGGAGAAACAAATGCTCACGAAGTTGATGGTCGCAGTTGCGATCACCGGGACCATTCTCGGTATCGGCGTCGCAATCGAGACAGCGACGGCAACTGAAGCCGAAGCAGCTGCGTGCTGGGGGCAGAACACCCAGACGAGGGGGAAGAACTACACGGGTTGCGGAATGGCCCATCACTTCAATCGCATCAACAACAAAGACCTCAAGTACGGTAACAACGCCAAAGCAAACACCTGGTCGTACGAACCGGTTTGCTATGCGCACGTGACGCAGTACGGGATGGTCCGGGTCTGAGGTGGTACTCAGGAGGCCCGGTCGCGGCATTGCGATCATGGTGTTGTCGATGCTCCTCATGAGTGGATGTGCCCATGACCCAGCGTCGGCACCGTCAACTCCGCAGCGCCTTCCGGCCGCCGGTCCCTGGGCGCAGGAATTCGGAGAATCTCTTGCACTCGCCAGCGACTACGAGACTCAGATTCTGCGAGACGGTGAGATCTCCGCAGCAGAGCTCGCGGACGCGCAGGCCCGAGACCGCGCCTGCATGCGTGATGCTGGCTACGACCTGCAGGTGGCCGATGACGGAACTTCGAGCCTCAGTAGGATCGACGGAGCCGATCTTCCTGAGATGGACGTCGTCGAAGCCGTGAGGCGGCGATGCTCTCACCAATTCGACAGGAGCATCACCTATCTGTTCAACGAGGTGCGGCGGAACCCGGAGAAGCAGGACGAAGCGAAGATCACCGTCGCGTGTCTGCAGAAGTCCGGGCTCGTCGGGAAGGACTACACCGAGCGGAAGTGGCGGTCGGAGAACGACACCGGCATGTTCTCGTTCGACGACTACGACCCTGCTGCCGTGCAGTGTCGGCTCGACCCGCTCAGCCTCTGGCGGCAGGGATGAGCGGGCGACGCAGCGCAGCCGTGTCCGGCTCACTCATCGGCCTCGGCAGCCTGCTCGTCGCGGCCGCCGCCGCGGTCGGTGCGGTCGTGGCGCTCCCGACCGACCCACCCGCGGCACTGCGGACGGCGTCTCCGGTCCAGACCGTGGCGGTCACCGAGCGGACGGACGCCGACGAGCACCAGGTGCAACTCGCGCTCGACCCCGGTGCGCCCCGATCGGTGGTGACGAGCCGGACCGGCATCGTCACGTCCTCGTCGTGTTCGACGGGCGGGGTTCTTCGCAGCGGCACGGAGATCGCCCGGGTCGACGACGTGCCGGTCATCGCGTTCGCGAGCAGGACGCCGCTGTTCCGGGACCTCACGCGCGACGACCGGGGAGAGGACGTCCGCGGTCTCCAACAGGAACTCGCCCGACTCGGCTCGACGATCGCGGTCGACGGCATCGTCGGACCGGGGACGCTCCGGGCGACGAGGTCGTTCCTCCTGTCCCACGACGTCCCCCGGGCGGCGGTACCGGACGACACGATCGAGCGCTCGGCGTTCGCCTGGATCCCGGCGGCCGAGGCGACGGTCCGGACGTGCACCGCCGTGGTCGGGGCGCCGGTCGACGCCGACGGCACACTCGTCGAACTGCCCGCGGAGCTGCGGAGTGCCCGGATCGAGCAGCTCCCGTCGGAGGCCGTGGCTGGCGCACGCGAGATCGCCGTCGGGCAGTTGCGCACGGCCGTCGACGACAACGGTGTGGTGACGGACCCGGACGCACTGACGCAGATCGGTGCCCTGCCGGAGTACGCCGCCACCGTTGCTTCTGCGGACGGCGTGCCGACGCTGCCGGCGTCGTGGGTGCTCGCCGAGCCGCTCGAGGTCCGCGTCGTGCCCCCGAGTGCGCTCTGGGACGTTCGGGACCACCATGCGTGCGTCCAGCCGGTGCCCGGCGATCCGGTCCGGGTCGAGGTGGTCGGCTCGGAGCTCGGGCAGTCGTTCATCCGCGTCGACCCGGGCGGGACCGCCGACCCCGGGACCGCCGACCCCACGACGGCCGAACCCGCGACCGCCGAACCCGCGACCGCCGGCCCCGCGACGGCCGTCCCGACACCGCTCGATCGCGTCCGCGTTGTCCCGGACACCGGTCGGTCATGCCGGTGAGCCTCCGCGGAGTCGGGCACCGGTGGCCGAACGGGACCGGGCTGTTCCACGACGTCGACCGGACCTTCGACGACGGCACGGTGACGGCGCTCATCGGCCCGAGCGGCTCCGGCAAGTCGACCCTGCTCGCGATCCTCGCGCGGATGACCACCCCGACGTCCGGACGCGTGGAGCTACCCGACGACGCGGCCGTGCTCTGGGTGTTCCAGAACCCCCACGGTGTTGCTCGGCGCACGGCCCTCGACCACGTGACCCTGCCGCTGCTCGCTCACGGGATGCGCCGGCGGGCAGCGGAGCAGCGGGCACGGACGATCCTCGAGCGCTTCGGCCTGGCGCCCCGAGCGACAGCGCGTTTCCGTGAGCTGTCCGGCGGCGAGGCGCAACGGCTGATGCTCGCCCGGGGTGTGGCCGCGGCGCCGACCCTGATGCTCGTCGACGAACCGACCGCCCAGCTCGACCGGACGACCGCGGCAGAGGTCAACGGCGTGATCGCCGAACTCGCAGCCGCCGGCACGACCGTCGTCGTCGCGACGCACGACGACGCCACACGGTCTGCATGCGGCGAGGTCCTGGACCTCGGTGCGTTCCGGTGAGTCCTCGCACCGTCCCCGCGAGGACCCGGCACCCCATGCGCGTGACCGAGGTACTGCGCGAGGCCTGGCGCGACCTGGCGACCGGCGCGGGCTCCGCGGTGGCGTGCGCGGTCGTGCTCGCGGTGTTGATCGGCGGTGTCGTCGGCCTCCGGACCCAGACCGTCGCCGGGGACGTCCGTGCTGCCGCCCAGTGGGTGGTGTCCGGGGCGGCGACGCAGGTGTTCACTGCGGCGGGACGGATCGACGGTCGCGCGTGCGCGGCGCTCGCGGACGAGCCGGACGTCCTGGCGGCCGGGGCGCTCCGCCGGCTCGACGACGGCATGGTGGTCGCAGCGCTCCCGGGGACCTCGATCCCGACCTACGAGGTGACGAGCGGGGCGACCTCGCTCTTCAGCGTCACCGGGACGACCGGCGGTCCGGGTGTCGTCGTCGCGCCCGAGGTGGCCGACGAGCTGGGCGTCCATCCGGGCGAGCAGATCATGACGCCGGACGGGCCGGTCCCCGTCGCGGGCGTCTACTCGTACCCGGACGACGGCCGGGACCCCGACCTGGCGTACGCGGTCCTGGCGCCGACCGCTGTCGACGACGCACCCTTCGACGCCTGCTGGGCGACGATCTGGCCGGAGGACGAGACAGCCCTCGCGAGCGTGCGGCGGACGCTGCTGCCGGCGACCGGTTCCGAGGAGGGCGAGCGGTCGACCCTCGGCCAGCTCAACCCGCGGTCCGGAACGGCGTTCGCCCCGAGCGAGCTCCCGACGCCGGGCGTACTCGAGGGAGCCGCACTCGGACTCGGACTGGTCGTCGGGGGCGCGGCGGTCCTCCGTCGGCGCCTGTCGATCGCCTCCGACCGGCACGTCGGCGTCAGCACGGCAGCGCAGGCACTCGGCATCGCGGTCCAGCACCTCGCGTGGGGTGTGGTCGGAACCGCCCTGGCGCTCGCCGTGTCCGTCGTACTGGTGCGGGGCCTCCCGGTCGCTGACAGGCTGCCGATCGTCGCGGGTGGCGTGGTCCTCTGCGGGCTCGGGCTCGTCGGTGCGGTCGCGGGCGGCGCGGCCGCGGTCCCCCTCATCCGGGAGCGAGCGTTGCACCGCTACTTCCGCACCCGCTGATGCGAGCACCCCGCAGACGGCGGCACTGCACCGCACCGCAGCTCACCTCAGCTCGCCGCAGCAAGGCTGCACGGCCGGGAGGCGCGGCGCACGCCCGCCACGTCACCCGCGCCCGGCTGTGGTCACCTCGATGCGGTTGGCCCACGGGTCCTCGAACGCGACCGTCCGCCCGTCGTCCGCGGTCTGCACCCCGGCGTCCCGCATCCGCGCGGTCAGTGCGCCCAGGTCGTCGGCGGCGGGGACCTCGATCCGGACGAGCCCGAGTCCGAGCGCCTGCTGCCGCCGGCCCGCCCCTCGGGAGTTCCACGTGTTCATCGCCATGTGGTGGTGGTACCCGCCGGCGCTGACGAACAGCGCCTGGCTGCCCATCGCCGCGGTGGTCGCGAAACCGAGGGTGTCGACGTAGAACGCCTTCGCCGAGGCCACGTCGCCGACCGACAGGTGCACGTGGCCGACGCGGCCGGGCCGGGTGTCGGCGTGCTCGAGCGCCTCGGCGGTGAGGTGCTCCTGCAGGAACGCGTTCGGGTCGATGTACACGGTGTCCATGTCGATCGAGCCGTGCGTCCACGACCACTCGGTGCGGTCGCGGTCCCAGTACAGCTCGACGCCGTTGCCCTCGGGGTCCGTGAAGTAGAAGGCGTTGCTGACGAGGTGGTCGGCGCTGCCGGTGAATGACTGCGGGTACCGCGTGGCGACGGAGTACAGGGCGGCGGCGAGGTCCGCTCGGTCGTCGAACACCACGGCCGTGTGGAACAGTCCGGCCTGCCCGGGACTCGCCTGCCGGAGTGCGGGCTCGTGCTCGAGCACGACGACCGGCACGGCGAGCGCGCCGCCAGCTGGCACACTGCCGCCACCCGGTACGGGCCGCCCGAGCACGACCCGCGCCCCCTCCTGCACGAGCACCGTCAGCCGCACGCCGTCCCGGTAGAAGGCCGTCATGGCGTCGAGGTCGGCGACCCGGAGCGTCACGGCGCCCATCCCGGTGTCCGCGGCGAGGAGGTCCTGCGAGTTCATCCCTCCAGTCTGCGCCCCGTTCGGTGACACGTCAACGACTCCGGGTCGGTGCCCCCGGCACAGCGCCTGTCACTTCGCGCTGAACCCACCGTCCGTCTTGAGCAGCTGCCCGTTCACCCATCCGCCGTCCGGCCCACACAGGAACCCGACGAGCGCCGCGGTGTCGGTGGGCATCGACGGCCGTCCGAGCGGAGTCTGGTCGACCGCGGCCTGCCGGATCTCGTCCGTCATCCACCCCGTGTCGTTCGGCCCCGGGTTGATGGTGTTCGCACTCACCCGCACGTCCCCGAGCTCGATCGCAGCCCCCACGATCAACCGGTCGAGCGCGCCCTTGCTCGTGCCGTAGGGCAGGTTGAACCCGACGTGGTCACTCGTCAGCGCGATCACCCGACGCCGATCGAGCGGCGCGTCGGCCCCCTCGCGGAGTCGCCGCGCGTACGCCTGCACGATGAGGAACGGCGCGCGGACGTTCACGGCCAGGTGCTTGTCGAACGACTCGACGGTGGTCGTCGCGAAGTCCGAGTCCACCGACTCGCAGTGCGACATCACGACGGCCGTCACCGGCACGCCCGCTTCGGCCTCGGCGCGGCCGACGAGTGCGGCCGCCTGCTCCGGGTCGGCCAGGTCGACCGGGAGGCGCGTCACGGCAGCTCCCGTCGCCACACACTCCGCGACGACCGCGTCCACGCCGTCCGGGTCGGCGCCCCCGTGCACCCGCTCGTCGTACGGCCCCCACCAGCTGATCGCGAGGTCCCACCCGTCGGAGGCCAGACGCGTCGCGATCGCGGCTCCGATCCCGGCTCGTCGGCCGACCCCGGTCACCAGGGCGAGTGGTCTGCGGTTCGTCATCCGGGCCTCCATCCCGACCGTGCGGCGGTGCGCGGTCCTGACCACCTTGGCATCGCATCCGGTTGCTCGTCAGCCGGACCGGGCCGGGACGGGCCAAGATGGACCGATGCCCCCTGAACGCCGAGGTCGCCGCCCGCGACCCCAGGACCTGCCGGTCGAGCACGTCCGCGACCGCATGTCGTCGTACATCTACGGCAACATCACCGTCCTCGCCGTCGCGATCGCCGTCTCGCCGGAGCAGATCCAGCACGGCTCCGCGGTCCTGACGGTGCTCGCGACCGCGGTCCTGACGTACCTGGCGCACGTGCTCGCGCACCTGGTGGCGCATTCCATCGGCGCCACCGGTGACGAGGACGCCCGTCGCGAGACCGTCGCCGTCATCACGCGGAACGCGAACCCGATCGCGACCTCCGGTCTGATCCCGGCCGTGCTCTACGCGGCCGCGTGGCTCGGGTGGCCACCGGCGGAGTGGGCGCAGATCGCGGCGGTCGTCATCCTGGTCGCGCGCATCGGCCTGGTCGGGGTGTTCCTCCAGCGGTTCAGCGGCAAGCAGCCGTCGTTCCTGGGCCTGTGGGGCGGGATCGTGCTCGCCGCGGTCGCGCTCGCGATCTCACTCGTGAAGGTCGTGGCGACACATTGAGCAGTGACACACCGATCGAAGGCGCAGCCGACGAGCGTCGCAGGTCGACCAGGCGGTTCCTCCGCGACCTGGTGATCATCGTGGTGGCGGCCCTGCTCGCGTCGTTCCTGGTGAAGGCGTACCTGGTCCGCTCGTTCTACATCCCGTCGGAGTCGATGGAGAACACGCTCCTGGTCGGCGACCGGGTGCTGGTGAACGAACTCGTGCCCGGGGTGATGCCACTGGAGCGCGGTGACGTCGTGGTCTTCCGCGACCCGAACGCGTGGCTCAGCCCGGGACAGGGTGAGGACCTCATCAAGCGGGTGATCGGCCTGCCGGGGGACCGGGTGGAGTGCTGTGACGCACAGGGCCGGCTGTCCGTGAACGGGCACGCCGTCGACGAGCCGTACGTGCGGCTGCCGGAGGACGTGAAACGGGTGTCGGGCGAGGACTTCTCGATCACAGTGCCGGAGGGGCGGATCTGGGTGATGGGCGACAACCGCTACAACTCGGCGGACTCACGGATCCACGGCAACGTCCCGATGGACGACGTGGTCGGACGCGCCTTCGTCATCACCTGGCCGGCGGACCGGTGGTCGGTGCTGTCGCGCTACGGCGCGGAGTGGGACGCGGTCCCCGACCCGCACTGACCGTCGGGGCGCGAGCGGCGGGGCGAGACGCCCCGGAAGGCGCGAGACGCCGCCAGATCCGGCGGCGTCTCAGCACTTCGGCGGCGTCTCAGCAGTTGAGGGGGCCGTCTGGCGGAGACGCCGGCGTCCGGACGGGAGGCTCAGCAACCGACGGTCGTCAGCGTCACCTTCGCGACCCGGTCGGCTCGGACCTCTGCGCGCTGCGGGCAGAGGTCGCCCGCCCGGACGGTGACCTCGCCGAGGGGCACGCCCGCGAAGTCCGCGGTGTCGCCCGGGTAGACCTGCTGGTGCGACGAGGGCTCGCCGTTCGGCAGGAACACCTTCACCTGGTACGGGTGGTCGGCGGCGTTCTTCGACACCGTGACGGACACCTGCCCGGTGGGGTTCTCCGCGCCGCAGCCGGTGAGGGCCAGGGTCGCGCCACAGACCAGGGCGAGGGCGGGGGCGACACGGCGGAACACGGATCCAGGCTACGCGGGACGCCCGGGTGGCCCGTCCACTGGGGGCATGCGTTCTGGGAACAGCACGCGGGCGGTGTCCGGTATCCGCGTTACCGTGGAGGCATGAGCATCGAGCACGTGGAGCAGCAGGCGGATCAGGCCCTCGCTCCCGAGACCGCTCGTCGTGCTGCCCTCCTGGCTGCCCTGGACGTCGTGCAGGGCGGGCCCGAGGAGCGCTTCGAACGCATCACCCGGATCGCCCGAGAGGCCTTCGGCGTCGCCGGGTCCTTCCTCAACCTGGCGGGCGACGACCTGCTCTTCCACAAGTCGCAGCAGTCGGACGCCGTGTTCCCCGGGTCGACGCCGCTCCAGGACACCTTCTGCGGTCGGACCCTGCACCAGGACGGTCCCGTCGTCGTGGCGGACGCCCGCGACGACCTGCGGTTCTCGGACCTGCCGATGGTGAACGACGACCCGAACGTCCGCTTCTACGCCGGGGTGCCGCTGCACGTCGGTGCCGACGCCACCAAGGTCGGCACCCTCTGCCTCATCGACCCGGAGCCGCGGACACTCACCGCCGACGACGTCGTCCTGCTGCAGGAACTCGCCGTCTGGGCGGAGCGGGAACTCGCGACCGGCCTGGACGACGACCGGCTCCGTACCGTGCTGTCCGGCCTGCAGCCGCGGACCGTCGACCTGCCCGGGTGGACCATCGGGGGCACGTCCATCCCGCACGGCATCGTGTCCGGTGACTTCCACGAGTGGCGCGTCGCCGGGGACACCGTCGACGTGACGGTCGCGGACGTGATGGGCAAGGGCATGGCGGCCGGACTCCTCGCCGCCGGCATGCGCGGGGCGCTGCTCGCCCGGACCAACGAGGTCCCCGCGACCGCGGTCGCAGCGCTCGAGGAGCAGGTGTCGCCCGACCTCAGCGCGGCCGAGGCGTTCGCCACGCTGTTCCACGGCCGACTCGACACCACCACCGGCAGGCTCGACTTCGTCGACGCCGGGCACGGCCTCGTGCTGCACCTGCACGCCGACGGCACCGAGACCGTCCTGCGCTCCGTCGACCTGCCGATCGGCCTGCACCCCGTCGGGATCGACCGTGCCGTCGGGGAACTCGTCCTGGAACCCGGTGACTCCCTCTTGCTGGTCAGCGACGGGGCACTCGAACTGTGGGACTCGACCCTGGCCTCGCTGTCCCGACTCGGGGCGCTCTACCGGAAGTCGCCGGACCTCGGCACGTTCCTGGCCGGCGTCCGTGGGCGCGCGATCGAGCACGACCCGGGTGACGACCTGACCGTCGTCGTGGTCTCCCGCGACGCCTGACCCGCGCCAGACGCCGGGCAGGCGGCCCCGAGGTCCCGCGGCCCCGATGTCTCGCGGTGCCGAGGCCCCGCGGCCGTCAGGCCCCGAGGCGCTCGATCAGCTCCCGGTAGCGCGCAGCCGTCCGCTGGACGACCTCGTCCGGCAGCACCGGCGGCGTGCCCGTGCGGTCCCAGTGCGCGCTGAGCCAGTCGCGCACGATCTGCTTGTCGAAGGAGTCGGTGCGGTTGCCGGACTCGTACGCGGCGGCGTCCCAGTAGCGGCTGGAGTCGCTGGTCAGGACCTCGTCCGCGATGCGGATGAGGCCGTCGGCATCGCGGCCGAACTCGAACTTCGTGTCCGCGATGACGACCCCGCGCTGCAGGGCGATCGCCGCCGCGTCGGAGTACACCGCGAGCGACAGGTCCCGGAGGGCGGCGGCGTCGGCCGGCCCGACCAGTTCCTCAGTGCGCTCGAAGGAGATGTTCTCGTCGTGCTCGCCCTGCGGCGCCTTGTACGCCGGGGTGTAGATCGGTTCGGGCAGGCGGTCCCCGTTCGACAGGCCGGCGGGCAGTTCGACACCGCAGACGCTGCCGGACTCCTGGTACTCGGCCCAGCCGCTGCCCACCAGGTACCCGCGGACCACGCACTCGATCGGGAACATCCGGAGGGGCATGACGTGCATGGAGCGGGCTTCGACGTCGGCGGGCACCGGGGTCGTGGTCCCGCTCGGCGTGAGCAGGTGGTTCGGGACGTCGCGCAGCTGGCCGAACCAGAAGCGGGACAGCCGCGTCAGCAGTTCGCCCTTGCCGGGGATCGGCGGTTCGAGTGCGAAGTCGTACGCGCTGACCCGGTCCGAGGCCAGCAGCAGCAGCTCGGTGGCTCCGGCGACGTCGGCGGTGTCGGCCGGGACGTAGAGTTCGCGGACCTTGCCGGACGAGACGTGACGCCAGCCCTCGACGACGGGTGCGGTGCTCATCGGACGACCTTCGTGGCGATGTCAGTGCGGAACTGGCCGCCGGGCAGGGTGATGTCGTGCAGCCCCGCGTACGCGCGGTCGCGGGCCTGCGCGAAGTCTGACCCGGTCGCGACGACGCTCAGGACGCGTCCGCCGGTGGCGACGAGGTCCCCGTCGAGGGTTCCGGTCGCCGCGTGCAGGACCGCGACACCGTCGCGGGCGTTCGCGTCGTCGACCCCGGTGATGACCCGACCGGTGACCGGGTTCTCCGGGTAGCCCTCGCTCGCCAGGACGACGGTGACCGCTACCTGGTCGCGGAACTCCGGCCGCGGGGTGCTGTCGAGCTGCCCGGTCGCCGCTGCCAGCAGCAGGCCGCTCAGCGGGGTCGCCAGGCGGGGGAGGACGACCTGGGTCTCCGGGTCGCCGAACCGGGCGTTGAACTCGATGACGCGGACACCCTGCTCGGTCACGATGAGCCCGCAGTAGAGCAGCCCGACGAACGGCGTGCCCTCGTGCTCGAGCCGGCGGACGGTCGGCAGTGCGACGAGCTCGGAGACCTCGTCCACGAAGGCCTGCTCGGAGCCCCAGCGCTCGTCGAGCCACGGCAGCGGCGAGTACGCGCCCATGCCACCGGTGTTCGGTCCCAGGTCGCCGTCGCCCAGGCGCTTGTAGTCCTGTGCAGGAGAGAGCGGCCGGACGTCGTGCCCGTCGCTGAGGAAGAACAGCGACACCTCTTCGCCGTCGAGGAACTCCTCCACCACGACGTGACCGTGCTGCAACCAGTAGGTCGCGTGGTCGAGCGCCGCCTGCCGGTCCTCGGTCACCAGGACGCCCTTGCCGGCTGCCAGCCCGTCGGCCTTCACGACGTACGGGGCTCCGAGGTCGTCGAGCGCCGCCGCGGCTTCGGCCACCGTGCCGGCGTACACGGGGCGCCCGGTCGGGACCCCGGCCTCGGCCATGATCCGCTTGGCGAACGCCTTCGAGCCCTCGAGCTGCGCGGCGGCCTTGCCCGGACCGAAGACCGGGATGCCACGGGTGCGCAGCGGGTCGGCGACACCGGCGATGAGCGGGGCCTCGGGGCCCACGACGACCAGGTCGACGTCGTTCTCGAACGCGTACTCCGCGACGAGGGCGCCGTTCGACGGGTCGAGCGACACCGTCTCGACGTCGGCGGTGATGCCGGCGTTGCCGGGTGCGGCGGTGATGACGTGGCCGCCGTCCGGGGACGCGGCGTTCTCCGCCAGGAGGGCCGTGATGATCGCGTGCTCGCGGGCACCGGAACCGAGGACGAGGATTCGCACCCGATCACCCTACCGAGCCCGACTCGCCGCCCGCAGTGCACCGGCTAGCCTGTGGAGATGCCGCCGAGGACGATCGAAGACGCCGTCGGCCGGGCTGCCCTGGACGCCGTGACCGCCGGTGCGACGGACCGCACCTCGGTCGCGACCGCCGTCCGCTGGACCCTGCAGCGCCTGGCCGAGGACGTGCCCGGCAACAGCGTCGAGGTCCGGGTCCCGCCGTTCGCCGCCGTGCAGGCCGTGCCCGGCCCCCGACACACCCGTGGCACGCCGCCGAACGTCGTCGAGACCGACCCGACGACCTGGCTCGCGCTCGCCACCGGTCGGCTGCGCTGGGACGACCCGGACACCGCGCGCCGCGTCAGTGCCTCCGGGTCACGGGCGGACCTCGCCGCGTTCCTCCCGGTCCGCCTGCCCTGACGGTTCCGCCGCCCGCGCCCTCCGGACCAGCAGCAGCACGAGCGCCCCGGCGGCCAGCGTCACCGCGACCGTCGGCGGCAGGACGAACGCCTCGCGGACGACGACCGTCCCGACGCCACCGCCGCGGCCGAGGCCCGACCCCGCGGTGACCAGCGCGACCAGCAGGACGGCGGCGAGGGCGACGACGGGGGTGATGCGGGCCTCCCGTCCGGTGTGGTCCGGTGCGACCACCGCGGGGTCCGGCCGGGAGGCCCGCCACACCCCCGCCACGTCGCCGGCGGTCCGCGCGTGGCGCGTCCACTGCCGCAGCAGCACGAGGACCAGGAGCAGGCCGCCCGCACTCGAGGCGTCCTGGACGAGGGAGTACACCGGGTGGCCGCCGACCTCCGACCGGAGCGCCGACACGTGCAGGACGACCCAGCCGTGCGGGTGCGAGAGGGCGTCCCAGACGATGTGCGTCACGCTCCCGAGCACGCAGGCGACCACGACGAGCGGGACCCGCGACGGCGGGACCCGCTCGGGCCGGTCCCAGCCGGGTAGCTGCGCGCAGTACCGGGACGGCAGGACCGGGGTCCACGCGGGCCGGACGAGGTACCACCACGCGGCGAGCACGACCAGCGACACCACGAGGTCGATCGTGACGACACCGAGCCACGAGTGCGTGAAGCCGTACGGCGGCAGCGCGGGCACGAAGAGCACGGCGTCGGGGGCCATCGAGCCGACCGCGACCGCCGCGACGGGCAGGGCGGAGCGGCGGAACGGCAGCGCGACGACCGCGTGGCTGATGGTGAACGGCACCCGTCGAGCCTGGCGGGCAGCGGGACGCGAGCACATCAGCCGGAAGGCGGAGACACGGGCCGCGTCTGGCCGGTACCGGCGAGAATTAGGTAGGTCCTACCGATGTGGACCGTGCACCTGCTTCTCTAGCCTTGCTGAAGCCGCCGGGATTCGGACCCGACCCGAACGGGTCCGAACCCGGCGACGTACGCAACGCTACGCGAAACCAGGCGCACTGTGTCAACGAGGACGGCGAGTCGTGCTGCAACCCGCAACTTCTTGCGGTCGATCCGTCGCGCCCGGACGCGGGCGGCATCCTCCGGACGGTGACGGTGACGGTGACGGCGACCGCGTCGGGGCCTGTCGCCCCGGTACGCCGCCGACCGGGCGAAACGCCGCCGACCGCGCGAGACCCCGCAGGATCAGGAGGCGTCTCACGCACACCGGGGTGTCTCGCGAACACGGGGGCGTCTCGCGCACACGCGCACGTCCCGTGGCGGACAGCCGTCGGCTCAGACCATCTCGGCGAGCTCGGACCGCGCACGCAGGTCCCACTTCGAGAACACCCGCGACATGTGGGCGTCGATCGTCCGTACCGACAGTCCGAGGTGCTCCGCGATCCGTCGGTTCGAGAACCCCTGCGCCGCGAGCTGGGCGACCTCGTACTCGCGCTTCGTCAGCGGCTGCGTCCGTCGACCGGCCGTCACCGCCATCCCGCACGCGGCGAGGTCCGCCTGGGCGCTGGCGATCCACCCGCGGTCGCCCGAGCGCAGCGCGTCGGCGTACTGGGTGATCGCGTTCGCGAGGGGTCCGTCGACGCGGCCCGCGGCGTCCTGCAGGCGGTCGAGCGACGCCGTGGTGTCCCGACCGGCCGCGATGTCCATCACGTAGTGCAGGGCCTGGCCGTAGAGGACGTGCGTCCAGGCGCCCGAGGCTGTGCCACGGGCGATGAGCTCGTCGGCGCGGTACAGCCCGGCCGGGTTGCCGAGCAGCGCCTCGGACCAGGCGATCGTCATCTCGATCTGGGCGCCGAGGATCCGCATGGCCCGCAGGGGAGTGGTCCGCGCCCGCTCGACGGACTCGGCGGCGGCGTCGGTCATGCCCGCGTACGCCTGCGACATCGCCAGGCGCGACCAGGCATAGGCGGCGAACCCGCCCGGGTCGTCGACCGCGTACCGCTCGCAGGCGGCCGTGAACGCGGTGACCGCGTCGGACCACCGGCGCTGTCCGAGGGCCTGGTTGCCGATGCCGAACAGCTCCAGGGTGAAGTCGTACTTGAGGAACGGGTCCGACCGGCTGACCGGCACCTGGGTCACCATCTCGGCGATGTCGCCGCGCCAGACCTGCACCTGGTGCATGACCGAGACGATCTCGCCGACGCTCCACGGCGAGTCCTCGAGGTGCACCGCGGCCGTGGCGAGACTCGCCTGCGCCAGCCGCAGGGCGTCGTCGAGTCGCCCGCCGGTGCCCAGGGCGGCCACGGCGCACGCCGCGATCGGCAGGAAGGACCGCGGGATCGTGGGCGCGTGCAGGACGCCGGTGCGCTCGATCTCCTCGCGGACCTCGGCGAAGTCGCCTCCCCAGCCCAGGTGCGACAGGCGCAGGACGCGCAGTTGTTCGACGGTCTCCGGGTCCACGAACTGCATCGCGACCTCGGTCAGCGCCACGGCCGCGGCGGTGTCGTCGTCGTGGAACTGCCGGAGGTTCGCGAGGGTCTCGCACGCCTCGACCACGGCGACGTCGTCGACCGCCACCCCGGAGGTCACCAGACCCCAGGCCGCTTCGGCGTCGAGCCGGCCGGCCTCGCGCCCGCTGCTGTACCCGTGGGCCAGGGACCGCAGGCAGTGGGTCCGCACCCGGTCGGTCGGGGTGAGGCCGGCGTCGGGGCCCGCGCTGAGGGCCGCGGTCGTCAGGGCGATGGCGCTCTCGTGCTCCTGCAGGCCACCGGCGACCCGGGCGGCGTCGAGCAGTTGGTCCACCGGCGGCACGATGCCACACTCCAGCGCCCAGAGGGTCGAGCGGAGCCGGGCTGCCGGCGGCGCTCCCTCGGGACGGTCGGTGCGGAACGCGTTCGCCCGGGCGAACAGGGCGGTGCGTCGGGCCACGGGCACCAGGGCGCGGACGACCTCACCGACCAGCGGGTGCGAGGACCGTGCGACCGGACTGCCGGTGTCGGTCGAGTCGATCCGGACGAAGCCGAGCCCCACCGTGCGGTCAAGGTCGCGCCCGTCCGCCAGGGCGATCAGCCGGGACAGCGGGATCGGTTCGGCCAGGGCGACGATCTCCACGACGTCACGCAGGTCTCCCGGCAGTGCCCCGAGCTCGGTGCTGTACATGTCGGCCAGGCTCAGCGACGCCGTCACCCGGCCGCGCCAGTACCAGCTGAGGGCGGTGTGCTCCAGCGCGCCGGAGGACAGTCCGGCCCGGACGACCTCGCGCAGGTACAGCGGGTTGCCCTGCGTCGCGCGGTGCACCTGCTCCACCGATGCCGGTTCGAGCGGGGCCCCGAGGGCGGACTCGACGAGGGACGAGGTCTCGGCCAGGTCGAGCGGTTCCAGGTCGATGCGCTCGAGCAGGTCGTCCTGCCACAGCGCACGCAGGGGTTCGGCGAGTGCGGTGAAGTCCCGGCAGGTCAGGACGAGCCGCGCGTGTTGGTCACGGACGAGCCAGGCGACGTAGCGGGCCGAGAGCGTGTCGAGCAGGTCGGCGTCGTCGACCCGCAGGAGCAGGTCCCGGCCCTCCGCCTCGGCCGCGTCACGCAGGCGTGCCTCGGCGGGGACGGGTTCGGTCAGGTCGTCGCCCAGGACGTCCCCGAAACGGTCGGACACCGCGCCGAAGGGCATCGACGACCCGGAGGCGACCGCGGTGATCGGCACGACGAGCGGGTCCGCGTCACGCTCCTGCGCGGCGACCCGGTCGGTGACCCGGGCCGCGACGGTGGTCTTGCCGAGCCCGGCGGTCCCGACCAGGGCGACGCTCCAGCGGTGTTCCCCGACGACGGCGACGGCCCGGTCCTCTTCGTGCCGGGTCATCACGGGCCAGGACAGGCGGGCGGGGACGGTCGTCGGACGGCGGTCGCTCGACGCGGTCCCGTCGATCATCGCGCACCTCCGTCCTCGATACTGCTCGGTAGTGGACCATCATCTCGCGTCCAGCGGACGAACTGCCGGGCGTGGCTCCTCCCAAGGTGGGGGACAATGGGGACGTGAGCAACACCGATCGACCCGATGAGCGCCCGGTGCCGGCGCCCAACGCGGTGACCAGCCCGGACCAGGTCACCATCCGGCGCGCCCCCCGCTTCAGCGTCTTCATCCTCGGCGGGGCCGTCCTCGGCTTCTTGGTGACGGTGGTCGTCGTCGCGCTCACGATGAGCATCGACCGGGGGAACCAGCAGGAGACCACCGGCTTCGCGGGGCTCGTCGGCTACTTCAGCCTGTACGGCATCTCGATCGGCATGCTCGTCGGCGCCGTCATCGCCGTCGTGCTCGACCAGGTCTCGTCCCGCCGTGCAGCCCGGCTGACGGCCGAGCGCGTGGCGGTCGACCCGGCACCCGAGACCGTCGACGGCGAGCTCGAGGAGCACGACGCCCCGGACGTCCCGACCGCGACCGATCCGGCCCCCGACGACCAGGCACAGCCGGAGCGCTGAGGCTGCGGTCGCAGACGCGACCCGAGAACGGACTGGAGGCCCGTCACCAGGTGGTGACGGGCCTCCAGTCCGTTCCGTGCGGACGTCCGCAGCGGCGTCAGCTGAGCTGGTTCGCCTCGACCCAGGCGAGGTACTCCGGCGACACCGAGCCGGTCACGTACTCGCCGGTGAAGCAGCTCATTTCGAGGTCCGTGACGTCGGAGCCCTCGATGATCGCGTCGCGCATGTCGCCGATCTCCTGGTAGATCAGGTGATCGCTGCCCAGGACGCGGTTGATCTCGGGGATCTTCCGGTCGTGGGCGATGAGCTCGGCGCGGGTCGGCATGTTGATGCCGTACACGTGCGGGAACCGGACAGGCGGCGCGGCGCTCGTGAAGGTGACCTCGTTCGCACCGGCGGCCCGCGCCATCTCGACGATCTCGCGGCTCGTCGTGCCGCGCACGATGGAGTCGTCGACGATCAGGATGTTCTTGCCCTTGAACTCGGACGACATCGCGTTGAGCTTCTGACGGACCGATCGCTTGCGCTCCGCCTGCCCCGGCATGATGAACGTCCGGCCGACGTAGCGGTTCTTGTAGAAGCCCTCGCGGTACTCGATGCCGAGCTTCTGCGCGACCTGCATCGCTGCGGGCCGGCTGGAGTCCGGGATCGGCATCACGACGTCGATGTCACCGGTCGGGGCGTACTGCTCGATCGTGTCCGCCAGGCGGTTGCCCAGGCGCAGACGGGCGTCGTAGACGGAGATGCCGTTCATCACCGAGTCGGGACGGGCCAGGTAGACGTACTCGAACGAGCACGGGACCAGGCGCGGGTCCTTCGCACACTGCCGGGCGTGCATCGTGCCGTCCATCTCGATGAAGACGGCCTCGCCCGGGGCGACGTCCCGGACGATGTCGTAGCCGCCGGACTCCAGCACCAGGGACTCGGACGCGACGACCCACTCGCTCTTGCCGGCGTCGTCGAACCTGTGGCCGAGGATGAGCGGCCGGATGCCGTACGGGTCGCGGAACGCCAGCAGGCCGTGACCCGCGATCGTCGCGATCGTGGCGTACGACCCCTCGACCCGCTCGTGCACGCGCTCGACCGCGTCGAACACCTGCCCGGGGTCCAGGTGGGTGCCGCGGACCTGGCCCTGCAGCTCGTGCGCCAGCACGTTCACGAGCAGTTCGGTGTCCGAGGTCGTGTTGAGGTGCCGACGGTCGATGTCGAACAGCTCGCGGGTGAGTTCCCGCGTGTTCGTCAGGTTGCCGTTGTGCACGAGGACGATGCCGTACGGCGCGTTCACGTAGAACGGCTGGGCCTCTTCCTCGTTCGCGGCGGCTCCGCGTGTGGCGTACCGGACGTGGCCGAGGCCCATCGTCCCGAGGAGTGCACGCATGTCACGGGTGCGGAACCCCTCGCGCACGTGACCGCGGGTCTTGTGCATGTGGTGCACGTGACCGTCGACCGTGGCGATGCCCGTGGAGTCCTGTCCCCGGTGTTGCAGCAGGAGCAGTGCGTCGTAGATGGATTGGTTTGCTGGCCCCTGATTGACGAGGCCGACGATGCCGCACATGCGCGGAGTGCTCCAGACCGTAGGATCGGGTGGTACCGAACAAGTCTGCCATGCCCCGCGGAGGACGACGTATGCCCAACCCCTACGCCGAGGCCGGCGTCGACACCGCTGCCGGTGACCTGGCCGTCGAGCTCATGAAGTCCGCCGTGTCGGCGACGCACAACGCGTCCGTCCTGGGCGGGGTCGGCGGCTTCGCCGGTCTGTACGACGTCTCGTTCCTCAAGGACTACGAGCGGCCGCTCCTCGCCACCTCCACCGACGGCGTCGGCACGAAGGTCGCGATCGCGCAGGCGATCGACAAGCACGACACGATCGGGCTGGACCTCGTCGGCATGGTCGTCGACGACATCGTCGTGGTCGGCGCGACGCCGCTGTTCATGACGGACTACATCGCCTGCGGCCGGGTCGTCCCGAACCGCATCGCCGACATCGTCGCGGGCATCGCCCGCGGCTGCGCGGCCACCGGCACCGCCCTCGTCGGCGGCGAGACCGCGGAACACCCGGGTCTGCTCGGACCGGACGACTACGACGTCGCCGGTGCCGCGGTCGGCGCGGTCGAAGCCGGCTCGCAGCTCGGCGCGCACCTGGTGCAGGACGGCGACGTCGTCATCGCCATCGAGTCCTCGGGGCTGCACTCCAACGGCTACTCGCTCGTGCGGCACATCCTGGGCCAGCGGGGCATCGGCTACACCGACACGCTGCCGGAGCTCGGCGGCCTGGTCGGCGAGGCCCTGCTCGAGCCCACCCGCCTCTACACGACCCCGCTCCTCGAGCTGATCGACGGGCACCCGGGCGACGTGCACTCGCTGTCGCACGTCACCGGTGGCGGCATCGCGGCGAACCTGGCGCGCGTGCTGCCCGTCGGTTCGTGGGTCGAGGTCGAGCGTTCCACCTGGCAGCCGCTCCCGGTGTTCCGCGTGCTCGCGGACCTGGCCGGCACGGCGATCGAGGACACCGAGGGCACCTGGAACCTGGGCATCGGCATGTTCGCGGTCGTCTCGGCGGCGTCGGTCGACGGGATCACCGCGACGCTCCGGTCTGCCGGGCTGCCCGCGTGGGCGGTCGGTACGGTGTCGATCGGCACGCGCGACCTGACCGGGTTCGAGCAGGGTGCGAAGGGCGTCGACGGCGGGGCCGTGCGGCTCGTCGGGTCCTACGCCAGCTGAGGCATGCGGGTCGCCGAGCGGCGCCCGGCTGGCCGGCGCCCTGCGGTCCGACACTGCCCGGCTGTCCGGCGCCCTGCGGTCCGACACTGCCCGGCTGTCCGGCGCCGCGTCGGTCGCACCGGCCGCGATTCGGCCGAGGTTCGTCCGCACTCGAGGTCGCACGACGTGCCGTCCGCACGACGCCGAGGTCGCACGATGTGCCGCCTCGGGACCGCCGGCGCGGCAGTTCGTGCGACCTCGGCGCCGCCCCGCCCTCGGCGGCGCCCGGCGCCGCCCCGCCCTCGGCGGCGCGCCGACAACGAGGAACGCCGCGCTGCCCGGAGGCGCGCGGCGTCGTCGACCGAGAGGTCAGGCGGACTTGTTCGTGTCCGTCTGGTTCTCGAGGTCACCTTCGTCGCCGAACTCGTCGGCCCACCGGTCGACGTAGTCGGGCTCGTCCGACTGCTGTGCGACGGAGAGTTCGCGTTCGAGAGCACCGTAGTTGGTGTCCGGGCTGAAGTACTTCAGCTCCCGGGCGACCTTGGTGTGCTTCGCCTTCTGACGGCCGCGCCCCATGCGTGACCCCCTCTGTGTCGGCTCATGTCCGGTCTCGGCGGGCGTCGAGTGCGCACCCGGGAAGAACAGACGGTTCGTGGTTTGAAATCTGTCGGCCACTTTACCATGTACCCCGTTGCCGACTTCGCCCGGCGCGTCCCGAGCACAGCAGAATCGAGGGTGATGATCCGCGCAGCAGAACGAGTCCGCGTCGTCGTGATCGGTGCTGGTCAGGCCGGACTCTCGGTCGCCTGGCACCTGCAGCGTGCGGGACTGGTCGCGGGCCGCGACCTGGTGGTCCTGGACCGCGCTCCGGGGACGGGAGGCGCGTGGCAGTTCCGGTGGGACGCCCTGCGGCTCGGCATCGCCCACCGCGTGCACGACCTGCCCGGCATGCACGAGATGGGTCTCCGCTTCGACGACGCGGACCAGACGCGGCCGGCCCGGGAGGTCGTCGCCGAGTACTACCGCCGCTTCGAGGAGCACCACGACCTCCGGGTGCGCCGGCCGCTCGCCGTCACGGCGGTCCGCCACGACGACGGAGGCGCCGCCCTGGTGGTCGAGACCCGTGACGAACAGGGCGTTCCGGGGGTGGTCCGGGCCGAGGTGGTCGTCAACGCCTCCGGCACGTGGGGCACCCCGTTCGTGCCGTGGGTCCCCGGCCGCGACCGGTTCCGCGGCCGACAGCTCGACACGACGGGCTACCGCGACGCGTCGGACTTCGCCGGGCAGGACGTCGTGGTCGTCGGCGGCGGGACAAGTGCGATCGGGTTCCTGCTCGAGCTCGACGGCGTCGCCCGGTCGGCGCGGTGGTTCACACGCCGGCCGGTCGTCTGGTCGGAGGACCCGGCCCTGGCGGTCGGCGCGGCCGTGGCGGCGGTCGAGGACCAGGACCGCGCTGCCCGGGCCGGCCGGACACTGCCGAGCATCGTCAGCGGGACGGGGCTGCCGGTGTCACCGCGGATCCGGCGCGGGATCACCAGGGGGTTGCTCGAAGCTGAGCCGATGTTCACGAGGCTCGACGTGGACGGCGTCCGGACGGCCTCCGGCGAGCACGTCCACGCCGACGCGGTGATCTGGGCGACCGGGTTCCGCGCCGACCTGCGGCACCTCGCGCCGCTGCACCTCCGGACCGAGGCGGGCGGGGTCGTCGTCGAGGACGGTCGGTCCGACGCCGAGCCGCGGCTGTTCCTCGCCGGGTACGGCCCACAGGCGTCGACGATCGGGGCGAACCGCGCCGGCCGTCGTATCGCCCGCCAGGTCCTGGCGATCCTGGCCGACGACGACGACGACGACGACGACGCCGGTCCGGCTCGGCGACGCGTCGGAGGCTGACCTCCGCTGGTCGGTTCACCACACTCGGCCCCGACGACCAGGCCTCGACCGGCCCCCGCGGCCCGCGGCGACTGCCAGCCGTCCGTCCGTGGGATGCACGACGGCGGTCCGCAGAACTGCGGACCGCCGTACAGCAACGACTGTTGTCAGGAAGAAGCGCCGCGTCCGGTCTTCTCCTGTAGGCGCTCGATGTGCTCCGACGCCTCGGCCTTGGTGAGGTCGGCCGACAGCTCCTCGCCGGCTTCACGGGCGAGGGTGTCGAGGTAGCTGCGCTGCGGGCCGGTCATCGGCTCGTCGCCGGTGACCCACTGCTCGGGGTCCTTGCTCGCGGTGGTCGAGGGGTCCGGGCGTTCTCCGCCGAGGGTCTCCGGCTGGTTCTGGTCTGCATCACTCATGCCCCGGACCGTACGCCGCACCCCCGACCAACGGCGCAGCACCACGTCCCCCGCAGGCCGTGAGCGGACAACGGGCACCGGACGACTCAGACGGGCGTCGCCGTGTACCGGACCAGATCGCCGCCGACGTCGCTCGCCGCGACCGGGACGACCCGCCCGTCCCGCTCGATCCAGAGCGTGTTCGCGGGCTCGTCGAGTCGGTCGACCCGGTGCAGCGACCCGGTGAGCAGGACCGACGCCGTGACCCGCACCCGTCCGGACGCCGGACGTGGCGGCAGGCCGGGGACGTCGTCGGCGTACACCGGGTACTCGCCCGGGGACAGCACGGGGGTGACGGGCGTCGTCACGATCTCCACCCCGGACGCTCCGGTCGACGTGTCGGTCACGCCGGACGACACGACGACGAGCCGGACCACCTGGTCCATCGGCAGCGGCACGTCGGCCTTCGGCGCGTCAGCAGGACCGGCCAGTGCGCGGAACGCGGGCCGACCGTCGGCGGCGAGGTGCGCCTCCCGGCCGTCGATGCGGACGCGACCGCGTCCCCGTGAGTCGGCGTAGACGCCCGGCTCGAGCCCGGACCGTCGGGCTTCCAGGAGGCTCACCACGACCCGGTCGGGTCGGTACCAGTCGCGGAGCGTGGCCGGGTCGACCCAGCCGATGCTCGCGACCCCGCGGGCGAGCTCAGCGGAGTCGTCTGCGGCACGCTCGTCGAGGGCGCCGAGGGGGTGCTCACCGCGCACGGCGACGAGTCCGTCGTAGCGGCCGTCCGGCGACACGGGAGGCTCGTGGTCGAGCACCTCGACGCGCTTCGAGACCTTGCCGCCGTGTCCGTCGAAGGTCGCGAAGGTGCGCAGGGCCTCGGGAGCGGTCGTCATGGGGTCACATCGTACGACCGGGCACCGTCACGCATCGTCATCGTGCGGACGGGGGACCGGCGGCGCGGCGGCGACCAGGGACCGGACCTCGCCGGTGCACAGCGCGGGGTCGACGCCGTCGGCGGGGCCGGCCGGGCGGGTGGCGCGGCGGGAGGCCGGTGACGGCTGGTGCGCGAGCCGCTGCGGCTCCAGGCTGTTGCGCTGGGCGGAGCGGACCAGGCGGTCCTCCTCGGCCTCCGAGCGGAAGACGCCGTGCGGGGATCGCCGCAGTGGCGGCCGGACGGGCTCGCCGCGTCGGTCCTGACCGGGGAAGGGCCGGGAGCGCTTGCCGTACAGCAGCTCCGACGAGTCCAGCAGCCACGGGACCAGCGCGACGGTGACGCCATGCATGAGCAGCAGCTTGCGGCGGATGCGACGACCGCGGTGGTTGTGCAGCATCCCTTCCCACCAGTGGCCGACGATGAACAGCGGCGTGTAGACGGTGACGACCTCTGAGCCGTGCTCGAGCCGGTGCGCCTTGATGTACTTGATCAGCGGCATCGAGATGTCGCGGTACGGACTCGGCACCATGACCAGCGGGACCTCGATGCCGTGCTCGGCCCACTGCTCGCGCAGCCGGGCTGCCTCGGCGTCGTCGATCGCGACGTGCACCGCTTCGAGTCCGGCGTGCTTCGCGGCGATGGCGTAGTCGAGGGCCTTGAGGACCGGCTTCTGCAGCTTGTTGACGAGCACGATCGCGTGGTCGCCCGTGGCGCCGAACTCGGTCTCGACGTCGGCCTCGATCTCGTGTGAGACGTCCCGGTAGTAGCGGTTCACGCCGAGCATCAGCACGAACAGCACGGGCATGATCACGAAGACCAGCCAGGCGCCGTGCGTGAACTTCGTGATCGTGACGATGACGAGCACCACGAAGGTGAAGGTCGCACCGATCGAGTTGATGGTCAGGCTCCGGAGCACCTGCCCGCGGTTCACCGGCTCATCGGCGGTGCCGGCACGGTCGGCGCGGAGCAAGGTCACCCAGTGCTTCACCATGCCGCTCTGCCCGAGCGTGAACGACACGAAGACGCCGATGATGTAGAGCTGGATCAGGCTCGTGACGTTCGCCCGGTAGACGATGAGCAGCGCGGCCGCGACGAGCGCGAGGACGATGACGCCGTTCGAGTAGATCAGGCGGTCACCGCGGGTCGACAGGGCCTTCGGGGCGTACGAGTCCCGGGCCAGGATCGAGCCGAGCAGCGGGAAGCCGTTGAACGCCGTGTTCGCCGCGAGCAGCAGCACCGCCGCGGTCGTCGCCTGGATGACGAAGAACAGCACCGAGTTGTTGCCGAACGTCGCGGCCGCGATCTGTGCGATCAGAGAGCGCTGCGGGGTGGTCGCACAGTCCGCGAAGCCCTGCAGGTCGCAGGCGCTCTCGGCGTAGTGCACGCGCGAGACCAGCGCGAGCGTGATGAGTCCGATGAACAGGACGATCGCGATGCCGCCCATGAGCACGAGGGTCTGCTGGGCGTTCTTGATCTTCGGGCGGCGGAACGCCTGCACGCCGTTCGCGATCGCCTCGACCCCTGTCAGCGCCGAACAGCCGGACGCGAAGGCGCGGAGGAGCAGCAGGATGAACGCGGCCTGTGTGGTGTGCTCGACGTTCTGCACCGTGTACGCGGCGGACTCGGCGACGGGGGCGTTCCCGGCGGCGACCCGGATCAGCCCGGTGACGACCATCACGAAGACGCTCGCCACGAACAGGTAGGTGGGGACGGCGAAGGCCTTGCTCGACTCGCGGACGCCGCGGAGGTTCGCGGCCGCCAGCAGCACGACGAACAGGATCGCGAGTTCGACGCGGAACTCGTTGAGCATCGGCAGCGCGGAGATGATGTTGTCCACACCCGAGGCCACCGACACCGCGACGGTCATCACGTAGTCGACGAGCAGGGCGCTCGCGACGACGAGGCCGGCGCGCTCGCCGAGGTTCCGGTGTGCGACCTCGTAGTCGCCGCCGCCGGAGGGGTAGGCCTTGATGAGCTGCCGGTAGGACGCGACGACGACGACGAGCAGCAGGACGACGAGCGCCGCCACCCACGGGGCGAACGTCAGGAACGCCATGCCGCCGAGCAGCAGGATCATCAGGAGTTCCTGGGGCGCGTACGCCACGGAGGAGAGCGGGTCGCTGGCGAAGATGGGGAGCGCCAGGTGCTTCGGCAGCAGCTGCCCCTCGAGTTTCTCGGAGGGGAGCGGGTCGCCGATCAGTCGGGCTTTCAACGACCGGGTCTCGTTGGTCACGAGCGACGAACTTACTCAATCGGTGGGCGAACGCAACACCGGAGGGCCGAACGGTATTCCGCCGTGATCGAACGCGACGCCGGGAACCCCTCAGATCCGCGACGTTGCGCGGATCTGAGGGGTTCCAGGGGCCGAGTCTGAAGGAACGGACAGGATGGGCGTCCGCTGGGCGCGGGCCGACCGGGAGGCTCGGATCGCGCCCGCCTCGTCCCGCACCGGTCAGAGCGACTTGCGCAGCGCCTCCAGGCCGTCGCGCAGCTTCTGCACCGCAGCGTCGTCGAGGGTGCCGCGTGCGGCGCGACGACGGAGGTCAGCGCGGAGCTGCTGCCGGAACACGGCGACGGCCATCTCGGCGTCCCGGAGCGACCGGACACCCGCTGCCGGCACGGCGGTCGGCTCAGGACCGGCTGCGCCACCGGAGCCAGCGGGTTCCGCGGCGGCCGCCAGGTCCGCACGGAGCGACTTCATCGCGGCGCCGACCGATGCGCGGACGCCGTCGGCCAGGGACTTGACGCTGTCGGTGACGCCGTTCTCGAGCTGCGCAACCTCGTCCGCGCGGGCGTCGAGCTCTGCGCGGCCGGCATCGGTGATGGCGTAGACGGTCTTGCGACCGTCGGAGGTTCCGGTGATCAAGCCGTCCTCCTCCAGCTTCGCCAGGCGTGGGTAGACGGTTCCGGCGCTCGGGACGTAGGTGCCGCCGAAGCGGTCGCCGAGCGCGGTGATGACCTCGTACCCGTGCATCGGGTGGTCGGCCAGCAGGACCAGCAGGTAGAGGCGCAGGTGGCCGTGCGCGAAGACGGGGCTCATGCGACGGGCCCGCCCTGCTCGTCGAAGGACGGAGCTGCCGGAGCTGCCGGAGCCGTCGGAGTCGTCGGCTCGGGCGGCCCGTCGGGGGCGGTCGGCGCGGTCGGCGCGTCCGACGCGGCGGGTGCGTGGCCGTGCACGATCGCCACGTCACCGGAGACCGAGTTGATGCGGATGTCGACGTAGGAGCCGGCGAGCTCGCCGTCGGTCCGCGTGTACGAGCCGCGGGTGCCGCGGATCTCGGCGTCGTCGAACTGCAGCCGGCCGGTCGCGGTGTTGATCGTGCTCGTGTACGGCGTGCCGTGCTCGAGACGGACGTCGACCGACCCGGACACCGTGTTCACCTTCACCTGGTCGGGGGAGCCGTGCAGGTCGAGGACGACCGCCGAGGACACCCCGTCCGCGGTGAAGCGGTTGATCTCGCCGGTGGCGACGACGTCGCCCGACACGGTGCGGAGCGCCACGGCGCCGACCTGGTCGCGGAGCGTGGTCGTGCCGGAGACGGCGTTGACGACGACGTCACCGATCACGCCGTCGACGACGACGTCCCCGGAGACGCTGTTCAGGGTGGCACCGCGCTCGGTACCGGAGAGCAGGACGCCGGCCGAGACCACGCCGATGTTCACCGTCACGTCCCGGGGGACCAGGATGCTGACGTCGGCACGGGCGCCACCGCCACGGAAGGACTTGAGGAACCCGAGGACGTCGTCCCAGCGCATCTGCGGGTGGTCGACGGTGAGGGTGTCGCCCTCGATCTCGACCTTGATGGGCTTGCCGGAGACCTGGTGGATCTCCAC
Organism: Curtobacterium sp. MCPF17_047; assembly: GCF_003234045.1. Lineage (NCBI taxonomy): Bacteria > Bacillati > Actinomycetota > Actinomycetes > Micrococcales > Microbacteriaceae > Curtobacterium > Curtobacterium sp. MCPF17_047. The sequence continues at coordinate 42,118 of NZ_QKSF01000011.1, forward strand.
GCGGGCGGTGGGCTCGTCGTGCGTGACGACGTCCACCTGTCCGCCGACCAGACCGATCCGCAATGCGCGGACGATCCCGGTGTCGATGACCTTCGGCTCGTCGATGAGCCACTTCTCCTGTGCCATGACGTCTCCCTGTCCAGACGCGATGTGTCGCGTCTTCTGCGACACGATACATCGCGTCTGGACAGTGCGGCCAGGGTCAGCCCCGGATGCTCGGCGCAGGGTCAGGAACCGGCGGGCCGGGGGCGGGGCGTGCCTCCCGGGTGGGGCTCCACGGGAACCGACGGAAATGGCGCATCAACGGCTGGACCATCGGACCGATGGCGAACGCGGCGACGACGGTGCCGACGCCGACGTCCCCGCCGAGCAGCCAGCCGATGACGACGACCGTGACCTCGACGCTCGTCCGCGCGACCCACAGCGGCCAGCCGAGCCGCTCGTGCAGGCCGACCATCAGGCCGTCGCGCGGACCGGTGCCGAACCCCGCGCCGATGTAGCACGCGGTCGCGACGGCCAGGAGGGCGAGACTCGCGACGAACAGCAGGACGCGGCCGAGCAGGTCGCCCGGCTCGGGGACCAGCCAGAGCACCAGGTCGGCGGCCGGACCGACGCACAGGACGTTGAGCAGCGTGCCGATCCGCGGTCGCTGGCGGAGGGGGATCCAGAACAGCAGGATCACGAAGCTCGAGGTCACCGTGACGACGCCGAACGACCACGGCAGGACGTTCTCGAGCCCCTGGGTGAGGACCGTCCACGACGAGACGCCGACGACGGCACGGACCTGCAGCGCCACCGAGGCGCCGTAGAGGAAGAGGCCGACGGCGAGTTGCACGAAGCGCAGGGTCAGGGCGGTGGAACGGGGCATGGCTCGATGCTCGCGCAGATTGGCCTGCTGTGCGAGAGCCAATCGGGCTAGCGTGGACCCATGACACCCGTCCTGCTCAGCGCCCGCTCCGTCGCCCAGCTGCTCCGCCACTGGCGGTCCGGGTCCGATGCCGCCGCCTACGAGGCGCTCGCCGACGCCGTCCGGGTCCTCGTCATCGACGGACGCATCCCGCACGGGGCCCGTCTGCCCGCCGAACGCGGTCTCGCTGCCGCCCTCGGCGTCTCCCGCACCACCGTCGCGAACGCCTACGCGCGTCTCCGCGAGGACGGGTACCTCACCTCGCTCCGCGGCTCCGGGAGCATCATCCGCCTGCCGCTCGAAGGGCGTCCGGATCCGGAGCACCTGGCCGGCACCGTCCCCGCGGACCTGCTCGACCTCCGGAAGGCCGCCCTCCGGAGCGCGCCGGGCGTCGCCGACGCCGTCGAACGGGCGATGCGGCACCTCCCGGCTGCACTCGCCGGGATCGGGTACGACACCGTCGGCGACGCCGGTCTCCGGGCCGCGATCGCCGACCGGTACACCGCACGCGGACTGCCGACCACAGCGTCCGAGGTGATCGTCACCATCGGCGCGCAGCACGCGATCGCCCTGCTCGCGCGGGTGCTGGTCCGCCGCGGTGACCCCGTGCTGGTCGAGTCGCCGACGTACCCGCACGCCCACGAGGCGCTCCGCGAGGCCGGCGGCCGACTCGTCCCGGTCCCCGTCGACGTCCGCGGCGGCTGGGACGAGGCGGTGCTCGACGCCACGATCCGTCGCTCGGCCCCGACGGTCGCCTACGTCATGCCGGAACTGCACAACCCCACGGGTGCGACGATGACCGCCTCGACGCGCCGCGTGTTGCTCGAGGCCGCGGCGGCGGTCGGCACGGTCGTCGTCGCCGACGAGACGATGGGGGAGCTCCGCATCGACGGCGTGCCGTCGCGACCCCTCGCCGCCGACGCACCCGGACAGGTCGTCATGGTCGGTTCCGCCGCCAAGGTCTTCTGGGGTGGACTGCGGATCGGGTGGGTGCGCGCCGCACCGGACCTGCTGCAGCGGCTGCTGCTGGCCCGACCGACCGGTGACCTCGGCACGCCGGTCCTCGACCAGCTCGTCGCGCGCGAGCTGGTCCCGCAGACCGCGGCCGTCCTGGAGGCACGACGGCACGTCCTCCGCGACGGTCGCGACGGACTCGTGGCCGCGCTCCGGGCACGACTGCCGGAGTGGGACGTGCCGTCCCCGGCGGGCGGGTTGACGCTGTGGGTCGGGCTCGGACGGCCGGTGTCGAGTGCGCTCGTGCTCGCCGCGCGGTCGGAGGGGGTGGTGCTGGCCTCCGGCGGGGTGTTCGGCCCGGACGGCGGGTACGAGCGGTCCCTGCGGGTGCCGTTCACCGTGTCCGGCGCGGACCGGGAGCGGCTGGTCGAGGCGTTGGCGCGGTCCTGGGAGCGGGTCGGCGGGGCGGCGGTGGAGACGAGGGGGTCGGCGGCGGCCGTGGTGTGAGCCGCTTCCGCTCCGCCACCGCTCGTTCCGTCCCGCTTCTCACTCTCGCGGGGGATGCGGGTGGCCCTCCCGGGTGACGCGGTGGCCGGTGCCGGCACGGCAGCATCGGGACCATGAACAGCACCCTGTCCTCCTCGTCCGCCGCACTGCCGGGTACGTCGTCCGGCTCCGCCGCCGGCGTGCCGCCGCTCGCCCGGGTCACGATGGCGCTGACGGGGGCGGTCCTGGCCGGGGTCGCGACGAGCTTCGGACAGGCGGTGCCCGGACTCGGCACGGTGTCGAACTCGGCCGGCCCGTGGTTCGTCGTCGCGGCGCTGCTGGTGCTCGCGGCGGGGGTCGGCCGCGGCGCCGGTGCCGGTGCTCGGGCTCGGGGTCGTCGCTCGTCGGTGGCGCTGGCGATGGCGCTCGGGGTCGTGCTGCTCGAGCTCATGCACGTCGGGTACTGGGCGGCCACGAACCTGCGCGGCTACGTCGACACGTTGTCGATCACGAACTTCTGGGTCGTGATGGCGGTGCCGGCCGGGCTCCTGGCGGGCGCGGTCGCCGTCGCGGCGCGGTCGTCCGACGGCCGCTGGCGCGGGGCTGCGGCCGGGGCCACCGCCGCCGTCCTCATCGGCGAGGGGGTCCGCGGCTTGCTGCAGGTGGCGGCGACCACCGGCTCGGCGACGTGGATCGTGCAGATCGTGGTCGGGATCGCCGTGGTCGTGGTGGGGATGGCGCTGGCCCGGACGCCGGTCGGCCGGGTGGTCGCCCTCGGGGTCGGGATCATCGGGTCGGTCGCCGTCGCCGCGGTGTACGTGGGCATCGGCTGGGCCTGATCCGGTCCGCAGTGCCGGGCGCACTGCTCCGGCGCTCCCTCCGCGAAACTGCACGTTCGTCCACAGAGTGCACTGCCGGGGCGCGCGCGGACGCCACGGCTGCGAGGATCGAGACGTGCACCTCCTCTCCGTCTTCAGTCTCCGGAACCGCGCCCTCATCGCCCTCGTGACGATCGTGGTCGCCGTCTTCGGTGGCGTCGCCCTGTCGAGCCTGAAGCAGGAACTCATCCCGAGTGTCGAGTTCCCGCAGGTCGCCATCGTCAGCGCCTACCCCGGGGCCACGCCAGAGGTGGTGTCCAACGACGTCTCGACCAAGATCGAACAGGCCATCCAGGTCGTCCCGGACCTCGAGTCGACGAGCGCGACCTCGTCCACCGGGCAGAGCGTCGTGTCGGCCTCGTTCCAGTACGGCTCGAACCTGGCCAGCGCCGAGGACAAGATCCAGACCGCGGTGAACGCCCTGTCGCTGCCCGACTCCGTGCAGACGCAGATCGTCACCGGGTCCTTCGACGACCTGCCGGTGCTGCAGGTCGCGGTCTCGGCGTCCGGCAACCAGGAGCAGCTCGTCGACCGGCTGCAGGCCTCGGCGATCCCCGACCTCGAGAAGCTCGACGGCGTGCGGCAGGCCGACGTCTTCGGCAACCCGGGCCGCCGCGTCGTCATCACCCCGGACCAGGACGAGCTCGCAGCCCGCGGACTCAGCCAGACGGCGATCTCGGACGCGCTCGACGACAACGGCACGCTGATCCCCGGCGGCACGTTGACCGAGGACGGTTCGACGCTGTCCGTGCAGACCGGTGAGCGGATCGCTTCGCTCGAGGACATCCGTGACCTGCCGCTGACGAGCTCGTCGTCGGGGTCTGGTTCCTCGGCCTCCGGCGGCACGACCTCCGATGGCACGGCGTCCGCCTCTGCCGGCGCCACGTCCGGTGCGGGCGCGGCTGCCACCGGTGCGACGGGCGCCGGTGCGACCGCTCCGGGCACCGGTGCGGACGCGACCGGCGGGACCACGACGACGGCTCCGACCGACGGCACGGCGACCGGCGGCACGACCACCGCGGCGACACCCACGGACACGACGCTCGGCGACGTGGCGACCGTCGCCATCAAGGAGTCCCCGCGCACCTCGATCAGCCGTGTGGACGGCGAGCAGGCCCTGACGATCTCGATCACGAAGACGCAGGAGGCCAACACCGTCGACGTCTCGAAGACCGTGCGCGACGCGCTGCCCGGCATCGAGAAGAAGATCGAGGGCGACCCGCGCTTCACCGTCGTCTTCGACCAGGCGCCCTACATCCAGCAGTCGATCGACTCCCTCGCCGAAGAGGGCCTGCTCGGCCTCGGCTTCGCGGTCATCGTCATCCTGGTGTTCCTGCTCTCGTGGCGCTCCACCCTGGTCACCGCGATCTCGATCCCGACCTCGGTGCTCCTCGCCGCGATCGGCATGCGCGCCGCGGGGTACACGCTCAACATCATCACGTTGGCCGCCCTGACGATCGCGATCGGCCGCGTGGTCGACGACTCCATCGTCGTCATCGAGAACATCAAGCGGCACATGGTGCCCGGCGTCGACCGCGGCCGTGCGGTGCTCGACGCCGTGCGCGAGGTCGCCGGGGCCGTCACCGCCTCCACCCTCACCACCGTCGCGGTGTTCCTGCCGGTGGCGTTCGTCGCGGAACTCGTCGGCGAGCTCTTCCGGCCGTTCGCCGTGACGGTCACGCTGGCGCTCATCGCCTCGCTGCTCGTGTCGCTGACGATCGTGCCGGTGCTCGCGTACTGGTGGCTCCGACCCGCCAAGGCGAAGCAGGGAGCGGGGACGGCCACGGCCGGGTCGGAGGACGCCGGCCCGGTTGCCACCGACCTCGACACCATCCGTCCGGGCTCCGGAGGGACGCTCGCCTCGGCGGACGACCTGCACGACGCCGGCACCTCGGACCGCCTGCGCCGTGTGTACCTGCCGGTGCTCAGCTGGGCGGTCCGCAAACCGGTCGTCGTCGTGCTGCTCGCCGTGGTCGTCCTCGGTGGCACGGTCGCCTCGCTGCCGTTCGTCACGACGAACTACCTCGGCGACTCCGGGCAGAACACGTTCACCGTGACCCAGGACCTCAAGGCCGGCTCGAGCCTCGCCGTCCAGTCCGACTCCGCGCGCAAGGTGGAGCGGGCGCTGCAGGACGTCGACGGCGTCGAGACCGTCCAGACCACCATCGGCACGAGCGGGCAGTCGATCCAGGCGGCCTTCGGTGGTGGCGGCACGGCCTCGGTCCAGTACGCCGTCACGACCGACGCGGAAGCCGACCAGACGACGATCCAGGCCGATGCGCGGAAGTCGCTCAAGGGGATCGACGACGTCGGCGAGATCACCATCGCGTCCTCGGGCGGCGGCTTCGGCGGCAGCAGTGACATCGAGGTCGACGTCACCGCGCCGACCCAGTCGCAGCTCGAGACGGCGTCGCAGAAGGTCCTCACGACCATGCAGTCGGTCGAGAACACGACGGCCGCGACGAGCAACCTGTCGGCAGCGGAACCGTTCCTGGCAGTCCGCGTCGACCGGGCGAAGGCCGCGTCCCTGGGGCTCACCGAGACCCAGGTCGGCGGGCTCGTCGCCGCGGCGGTCTCACCGCGGGACACCGGCAGCATCGAGATCGACGACGCGACGCTCGACGTCTACATCGCCGACGCCGAGCCGCCGACCACGATCGCCGCTCTCCGCGACCTCGAGGTCCCGACGAGCACCGGCACGGCCAAGCTGACGGACGTCGCGACGGTCGAGGAGTCCGACGGCCCGACCACCGTCACCACGACGAACGCGGCCCGCACGGCCACGATCACCGTGACGCCGGACGCGTCGAACCTCGGTGCCGCCGTGCAGTCGGTCACCACGGCCGTCGACGAGCTCGACCTGCCCCGCGGTGCGACCGCGTCGATCGGTGGTGTCGCCGCCAGCCAGTCGTCCGCGTTCTCGCAGCTCGGCCTGGCGCTCGTCGTCGCCGTGCTGATCGTCTACGTGATCATGGTCGCGACGTTCCGCAGCCTGCTGCAGCCGCTGATGCTCCTGGTGTCGGTGCCGTTCGCCTTCACCGGTGCACTGCTGCTGCAGATCATCTCCGGCGTGCCGCTCGGAGTCGCGTCGCTGATCGGTCTGCTGATGCTCATCGGCATCGTCGTGACGAACGCCATCGTGCTCATCGACCTCGTCAACCAGTACCGCAGACGAGGACTCCGGGTCCGTGACGCCCTGCTCGAGGGCGCGACCCGTCGTCTCCGGCCGATCCTCATGACGGCGACCGCGACGATCTTCGCGCTGCTGCCGATGGCGATCGGGCTGACGGGGAAGTCGGGCTTCATCTCGCAGCCGCTCGCCCTCGTCGTCATCGGCGGGCTGGTGTCGTCCACGCTGCTGACGCTCGTGGTGCTGCCCGCGCTGTACGCCCTGGTCGAGGGTGCGCGCGAGCGTCGGGCCGAGCGGAAGGCTGCGGGGCTGCCGCGGAAGAAGTGGTTCCGGTCGCTCTTCCGCCGGAACCGGACGCAGTCCTAGCCGCGCGCCGGTCGGGAGCTCAGCGCTCGCTGGGCTCCCGGTCGGCCGGGCGGAACCACGACACGAGCGCACAGGTCAGGGTGACGAGGAAGACGAGCGCCCCGAGCTGCGCGACGACGGACGGCTGCCCGACCGCGGCCCCGTAGCCGCCGAACGACACCGCGACCAGGAACGACAGTCCGAGCAGCAGCTCCACGGAGGTCCGGACACCGGTCAGGGGAGCGGCGAACGGACGCGGGGCGCGGTGGACCGGCGTCTGGGCGGAGGGCGTGGAGGTCACCTCGGAAGTCTGGCGAGCCGTCCGGTCCGACGGCAGTCCCGCTCCGGGTGCCACCCGCCCGGGGGAGTCAGCGCAGGCCGGCGCGGAGGAAGTTCGTCACGCGTCGGCTCATCGCCTGGTCGAGCTGCGCGATCGAGTGCGCCGACCCCTGCACCGCCACGAACCGCACCGAGACCCCGTGCGACCGCAGCGTCGACGCGAACCGCTGCGACTCCCACAGCGGGATGAACTCGTCCGTCGAGTGCCCGATGAAGAACGGCGCCGTCGCCTTCGTCACGTGGTACTCCGGTGAGGCCCGCTCGGCCGCCGGGCAGGCTCGGTAGGACGTACAGCCGAGGTAGAGCAGCTGCTTCCGTTGGAACGCCGCGGCGACCCCGTCCGGTCCGGTCGAGCGGGCCGTCAGGTCGGTCGGGCCGCTGAGGTCGACGACCGCCCGGATGCGGTAGCCCTCGGCGTACGCGCTGGACTCGTGGTCCTGCACGGCGAGCATCGCGGCGAGGTTCCCGCCGGCGCTGCCGCCGAACACCCCGACGCGTCCGGGGTCGACGTCGTACGTCCGCAGCGTGGTCTCGCGGAACACGAAGTCGAGTGCCCGGCGGACGTCGTCGAGTCCGGCGGGGAAGGGGTCCGTCGGTGCCAGGCGGTAGTCCACGTTGAAGGTCACGAAGCCCTCGGAGGCCAGGTACTGGCACACCGAGCGGTACGCGGCGGTCGCCTTGTCACCGTGTGACCAGCTGCCGCCGTGGATCATCATCACCGCCGGACGTGTGCCGACGTCGACACGGTCCGGGGCCTCCGTCGGCGGAGCGGTCGGTGTCGCCGTCGGAGTGGCGGTGCTCTCCGGTGGGCTGTCGGCGGGCAGGCAGACGTCGAGTTGCTGGAGCGGGTCCTGCCCGTAGGGGACGTCCTGCACGACGTCGATGCCGTGGTACCGCAACGACAGGGGGTAGATGACCGGACCCGCGGTGACCGTCGAGTTCCGGTCGCCCGTGCCGTCCGCACTGCAGGACGCGGCGGCGCCGACGACCGCGACCGCGGCGACGAGCGCGAGCAGGAGACGACGGCCGGACTTCATCGCGAGCCACGGTACAGGGGCCGGCCGGGGGTGCCAGGATGGTGGTCACACCCGCAGGAGGATCCCGTGAGCCGTCAGAAGTCCTGGAACGCCGATCCGGAACCGCTCCTCCGCGTCGGTCCCGGATTCCGACTCGACACCGTCGACCCCGACGGCACACCGGGCTTCCCCGGCCGCAAGATCGACGGGCTCGAGGCGTTGGCCGCCGGCGCCTCCCGGCTCACGGCCCTGCAGGAGCGGCTCTGGGCAGCGGCAACGGCTGGCGACCAGCGGCGCGTGCTGCTCGTCCTGCAGGCGATGGACACCGCGGGCAAGGGCGGCATCGTCTCGCACGTCGTCGGCGCGGTCGACCCGAACGGCGTGCACTACGCGGGCTTCGGGGCCCCGACGGCCGAGGAGCGCGAGCACGACTTCCTCTGGCGCATCGAACGACAGCTGCCGAACGCCGGACAGCTCGGGGTGTTCGACCGCTCCCACTACGAGGACGTCCTCATCCAGCGCGTCCGCGGGCTGGCGGAACCGGCCGAGATCGAGCGTCGGTACGGGGCGATCGTGGACTTCGAGTCCCGCCTGGCCGAGCAGGGCACCACGATCGTCAAGGTCATGCTGCACATCTCGAAGGACGAGCAGCGTGAGCGTCTCGGCGAACGCCTGGACCGGCCGGACAAGCACTGGAAGTTCAACCCGGGCGACATCGACGAGCGTCTGCGCTGGGACGACTACCAGCAGGCGTACCAGGTCGTCTTCGACCGGACGTCGACCGAGCAGGCGCCCTGGTACGTCGTCCCGGCGAACCGAAAGTGGTACGCCCGTCTCGCCGTGCAGCAGCTCCTGCTCCGCGCCCTGGAGGACATGCACCTCTCGTGGCCCGCCGCCGACTTCGACGTCGCCGAGCAGCGACAGCGGCTCGCCGAGTCCTGACCGCTCGTCCGGTCGTCCGCTCGGTGGGCCGGCACCGGCCGGGAGGCCCGGGGCTGGCTTCCCGAGGCCGGTTCGCGTAGACTCCCTCGGTCGGCCTTCGACACCGTGGCTCGCGAGCCGCGGACGTGTTTGGGTGTTGTGTAGTTCGAGGGCTGGAATCACGTCGATCGACGACGGGATGAACCCCCTCTCCACGAACCGCCCCCGCCGATGTCGCTGCCGGGCCGCGTGGTACGTCTGCACCCCGGAAAGAACACATGGCCCCGTACGACAAGGGCGCGAACTCCCGCGCCGACCGCTCCGACCGCGCTCGTCACCCGAACGGCACCCCTGCGGCTCGCAGTGCCAAGCACCGCGGCTTCCGAGCCCCCGAGCCCACCGCCCCGCGCCAGAAGCAGCGCTGGGACGCCGAAGAGCGTCGCTCCCGTCCCTCGTCGGGCGAGCGCCCGAACTGGGAGCCGCGTGACAGCCGCGGCAGCCGTCCGGCGTGGGAACCCCGCGGTGCGGGCCGTCCCGCACGCGGCGACGACCGTGCCCCGCGTTCGTTCGACCGCAACGACCGCGCCCCTCGTCGTGACGACAACGACCGTGCGCCGCGTCGCTTCGACCGTGACGACCGCGCGCCGCGCAGCTTCGACCGCAATGACCGTGCCCCTCGTCGTGACGACAACGACCGTGCGCCGCGTCGTTTCGACCGTGACGAGCGCGCGCCGCGTTCGTTCGACCGCAACGATCGCGCCCCTCGTCGTGACGACAACGACCGTGCGCCGCGTCGTTTCGACCGTGACGAGCGCGCGCCGCGTTCGTTCGACCGCAACGATCGCGCCCCTCGTCGTGACGACAACGACCGTGCGCCGCGTCGTTTCGACCGTGACGAGCGCGCACCGCGTTCGTTCGACCGCAACGACCGTGCCCCTCGTCGTGACGACAACGACCGTGCCCCGCGTCGCTTCAACCGTGACGAGCGCGCACCGCGTTCGTTCGACCGCAACGACCGCGCCCCTCGTCGTGAGGACGACCGTGCGCCGCGCCGTTTCGACCGCGACGACCGCGCGCCGCGCAGCTTCGACCGCAACGACCGCAACGACCGCCCGACCGAGCGCACCCCGTTCGTCCCGGCGGACGACGTCAAGCTCGAGAAGCTCCAGGCCGAGGCGACCGTCGCCGCCGACGTCGACGGCGTGAGCTTCGGTGACCTCGGCATCGGTGGCAACATCTCCCGTGCGCTCGCCGAACTCGGCGCGTCCAGCCCGTTCCCGATCCAGGCGGCGACGATCCCCGACGTGCTCGCCGGCAAGGACGTCCTCGGCCGCGGTCGCACGGGCTCCGGCAAGACCATCGCGTTCGGCGCCCCGCTCGTCGAGAAGCTCATGGAGAACGGCGGCGGCATGAAGCGGAAGATGGGCCGCGCTCCGCGTGCGCTCATCCTCGCGCCGACCCGCGAACTCGCCCTGCAGATCGACCGCACGGTGCAGCCGATCGCCCGCTCGGTGGGCCTCTTCACGACGCAGATCTACGGCGGCGTCCCGTACGGCCGTCAGGAGGGTGCTCTCGAGCGCGGCGTCGACATCATCGTCGGCACCCCGGGTCGTGTGCAGGACCTCCTGAACAAGGGGAAGCTCGACCTCAGCGAGGTCGTCATCTCCGTCCTCGACGAGGCCGACCACATGTGCGACCTCGGGTTCCTCGAGCCGGTGCAGGAGATCCTCCGCGCCACGGCCGAGGTCACCCCGCAGGGCAACCGCGCGCAGAAGCTGCTGTTCAGCGCGACGCTCGACACCCAGGTCGCCGCGCTCGTCGAGCAGTTCCTGCACGAGCCGAGCGTGCACGAGGTCGCGGGTGAGGACCAGGCGTCCTCGACCATCGACCACCGCGTGCTCGTGGTCGAGCAGCGCGACAAGGACCGCGTCCTCGAGGAGCTCGTCGCCGGCGAGGGCAAGACCATCGTCTTCGCCCGCACCCGCGCCTACGCCGAGCGTCTCGCCGAGCAGTTCGAGGACGCCGGCATCCGCGCGACCTCACTGCACGGTGACCTCAACCAGTCGCGCCGCACGCGCAACCTGTCGCTGCTCACCAGCGGCCGGGTGAACGTGCTCGTCGCCACGGACGTCGCGGCGCGCGGCATCCACGTCGACGACATCTCGCTCGTCGTGCAGGCCGATGCGCCGGACGACTACAAGGCGTACATGCACCGCTCCGGTCGCACCGGTCGTGCCGGCAAGGAGGGCACGGTCGTCACGATCGTCCCGCGCAGCCGCCGCCGGAAGATCGAGGGCATCCTCGAGCACGCCGAGATCCAGGCGGACCTCGTCGAGAGCGGTCCCGGCGACCGCATCCTCGCGGAGCTCGCCGCGCGCTGAGCTCGTGAGACGCCGGCGTCTCTGCGAGACACCGGCGAACTCGTGAGACGCCGCCGGGAACGGCGGCGTCTCGACCACGACGCGGCGTCTGGAACGACCACTCCACGGACGGGAGGCACGGTACCTGCTGGTACGGGCCTCCCGTCCGTCGTGTCAGCGGTTGAAGAACAGCACGCCGCGAGCGTAGCCCGCCTGGCCGGCGTGCTGGACGCAGTCGTCGAGGATGCTGACCAGGCGCACGCCGACGGTCACCGGCGGGTCCCAGGCCTCGTCCACGACGGTCTCGAAGTCCTCGGGCGACAGGGTGTGCAGGTAGGCGACGGTGCGCTCGTGCACCGCGCCGAGGTACCCCGTCAGGAGCTCGGCCGACGCGCGGACACGGCCGACGTCGTCACGGGACATGCCGTACCCGAGCGCCTCGGCGGGGAACGGCAGGCCGAAGCGCTCGACCCAGCCGTCGGCCGTCCAGACCTGTTCGGTGCCGGCGAGGGCGGCGATCTGCGAGTCCTGACCACGGGCGATGTGCCAGGCGAGCCAGGCGAGCGTGTTGGCACCGGCGGCCGGGCGGGAGGCGAGCTGGTCCTCCGACAGGCCGTCGACGGCACGTCCGACGGTCTCGGGTACGCGGGAGAACGCTTCGACGAGGAGTTCGGCGGGAGTGGTCATGTGTCCGACCGTACGCCGCACCTCGGTCAGAGGCTGGCGGCTCGGGAGTGGCGGGCGAGGGCTTCGCCGAGGAGCGTGAACTGGGTGGCGAGGCGGGCGCGGTCAGCGGGGGCGACGACCTCCCGGGCTGCCGCCGAGTAGACGCCGCTGATCTGCTGCGCGACCGCGGCGCCGGACGGGGTGAGGCGGAGCAGCAGGCTGCGGCGGTCGTCCGGGTTCGGCCCGCGGCGGATGTGCCCGTGCCGTTCGAGCCGGTCGATCAGCGAGGTCATCGCGCCCGTGGACAGTTCCAGGTGCTCGCCGGCCTGCTTCGGGGTGACGCCGGTGCCGGTGGCGGCCAGGAACAGCACGAAGCGGGTGTCGGTCGCGTTGAGTCCGCGCGCGGCGCTCTCGCGGGCGAGCACACGGGCGTGGTGCATCTGGAACGAGCGGAACGCGACCATGAGGTCGGCGAGGTCGTCCTCGGCTGGGGCGACGGAGCCGGCGGCGAGGGCGACCGTCCGGGTCGGCTGCACGTCCGGGCTCACCGGCACCGACAGTGCACCGGAGCGCGGGTCGGGCAACGCGTCGGGCAGGACGTCGGGCAGCAGGTCGGGCACGGTGGGGAGGGCCGCTCGGGAATCCGGCATGCGGGGGTGTCGCTCTTCTCGCCAGGGACCGCGGTGGACGGTCGACGGGCGACTCGGGACAGTCGCCGTGGTCATCATGCTGCGCCTTCGTGCCTGTGCGTTCCACCCCCAACAGGAGGGGGCGCCCCGGCGATGTCCCCGGCGGCCGTTACCGTGGCTCGCATGCGGATCCTGCACACGGGCGACTGGCACCTCGGACGCACGCTGCTCGGGGCGGACCTGCTCGAGCACCAGGCGGCGTTCCTCGACCACCTCGTGCAGGTGGTCCGCGAGCGCGCGGTCGACCTCGTCGTGGTCGCCGGCGACGTCTACGACCGGGCCATCCCGCCGGTGGAGGCGGTCCGGATGCTCTCGCGCGTGCTCGAACGCCTGTCCGAGACGGCGACGGTCGTCGTGACGCCCGGCAACCACGACTCCGCCGTCCGACTCGGGTTCGGCGCCGGCGTGATGAGCGACCGCGTGCGGATCCTCGCCGAGCCGTCCCGACTGGCGGAACCGGTGCTGGTGGACGCCGCCGACGGGGGTGGCCCGGTCGCCGTGTACGGCCTGCCCTACCTGCAGCCCGACATGGTCCGCTACGCGCTCGCCCCGGTGCCGGACGAGCCACTCGCCCGCTCGCACCAGGCGGTCGTCGGGGCCGCGACGGACCTGGTCCGAGCCGACCTCGCCGGTCGCCCGGGCACGCGTTCGGTCGTCGTCGCGCACGCCTTCGTCGGTGGTGCCCTGGCCAGCGACAGCGAGCAGGACATCCGGGTCGGCGGGGTCGACCGGGTCGCCGAGTCCACCTTCGACGGCATCGACTACGTCGCCCTCGGACACCTGCACGGCCCACAGCGGGTCGGGGTGGGCGACCGCATCCGGTACGCGGGCTCACCGCTGGCGTTCTCGTTCGGCGAGCGGAACCACACCAAGTCCGTGACCCTCGTCGAGCTGGCAGCGGACGGGTCCGTGACGGTGGAACTCCTGCCGACCCCGGTGCCCCGACGGCTCGTGGACGTCCGCGGCAGCATCGGGCAGATCGAGTCCGGGGCCTTCGCCGAACACGTCGACGCCTGGGTCCGGGTCGCCGTCACCGACACCGTGCACCCCGAGCGGTTGTACGCCCGCGTCAAGGACCGCTTCCCGCACGCGCTCGCGATCACGCACGAGCCCGCGGACGCCCCGGAGCGCTCGGCTGCGCGGGCGGTCAGTGCGACGAGCGACCCGGTGGAGGTCGCAGCCGACTTCGTCACCTACGCGACGGGTGGTGCGCTGGACGAGGTCGAGCTCGCGATCCTCCGCAACGCGTACGAGTCCGCGGCCGCCGCGCTCGCCGAGCAGGGGGCGCGCTGATGTACCTGCACCGCCTGGAACTCCGCGCTGTCGGTCCCTACCCGGACCTGGTGTCGATCGACTTCGCGTCCCTCGCCGCCTCGGGGGTGTTCCTGCTCGAGGGGCCGACGGGTTCCGGCAAGTCGACCATCATCGACGCCGTCGTCTACGCCCTCTACGGCGGGCTCGCCGGCAGCGACGCCAGCACCGACCGCCTGCACAGCCAGCACGCCGACCCCAGGGTGGAGCCCTTCGTCGACCTGGTCTTCGAGACGAGCGCCGGGGTGTACCGCGTCCGCCGCACCCCGCCGTACGACCGCCCGAAGCAGCGGGGGACCGGCACGATCCGGCAGCAGTCCTCGGCGCAGCTCCTCCGGCTGGCCGACCCGTCCGACCTGGTCGGCGAACCGATCTCGCACCGGGCGCCGGAGATCGGCGTGGAGATCGCTCGCGTGGTCGGGCTGAACCGGGACCAGTTCCTGCAGACCGTGGTCCTGCCGCAGGGGGAGTTCGCGCGGTTCCTCCGCGCCCCCGGCGAAGACCGCCGCAAGCTCCTGCAGTCGCTGTTCGGCACCGCGATCTACGACCGGACCGCCGACGAACTCGCCGCCCGGCGCCGCACGGCCGTCGCGGAGGTCGAGGCAGCCGACGCCCGGGTACGGGACGCCCTCGGGCGGTTCCGGCAGGCGTCCGGGGACGACGACGCCGACGAGTCCACCGCCACCGACGTGGTCGCCACGCTGCACCGGACGGCGACCGAGCTCGAGCAGGCGCGGACGCATGCCCGGGTCGATGCCGAACAGGCCGTCGCCCACCTGCACGACGTGACCACGCGGCTCGCCGCCGTCGACCGACGACGCGCACTGCTCGCCCGTCAGGAGGCCCTCGCCGCCGACGCCGCGGCGGTCGCCGGACACCGTACCGCCCTGGGCCTCGCGGACCACGCCGCGGTGGTCGTCGCCGTCGCGGACGGAGCGGCCGCAGCCGAGGACCGCCTGACCGCGCTGGTGGGGGAACGCTCCGCCGTGCGTGACCGGCACGAGGTCACCGATCCCGTCCCGCGGGAAACACATGACCGGCTCGCGGCGGTCCGGTCCGAGGTCCGGCACCCGGTCGACCTCGAGCAGTCCATCGACCAGCGGGTCTCCGCCGTGCGCACGGCCACGACCGACCTCGAGCGGACGCAGACCCGGCTCGCCGAGGCGGCCACCGCGCTCGCGGTGCGGCCGGACGAGCGTGCCGAGATCGTCCTGGCTGCCGGACGGTCCGCGGCAGCCGCTGCCGACGCGCCCGCTGCCGAACGCGCGGTGGAGGCGGCGCAGGAGCTGGCCGTCCTGCTCGCCGCACACCGGGTCGCGTCCGGACGGACGTCGGACCTGGCCGCTGCCGTGACACAGGCCGCCACGACGGCCGCTGCCGCCCTCGCCACCGAGAACGACCTGCGGGCCCGACGCATCGCCGGGCTCGCCGGCGAACTCGGTGCAGCGCTCGTCGCCGGCGACCCCTGCCCGGTGTGCGGTGCCGTCGAGCACCCGGCCGTGGCCCGGCCGCAGGACGACCACCCGAGCGCCGACCAGATCGACGACGCCGCCGCGGCGCGTGCCGACGCCGAGCGGGCCCTCGCGGCCGCGACCGCCGACCACGCCGTCGCCCGGGCGGAACTCCTCCGGCTGACCGAGGCCGTCGGTGAGCACGATGACGAATCGGTCGCCCGGCAGCGCACCGACGCCGACGCTCGACTGGCCACCGCCCGTGCTGCGGCCGCCGCGGTCCAGGAGCACGAGCGACGGCTGCAGGCCCACGACCGCGCGACCCGCGCGCTCGAGGACGACCACACGGACCTGGTCACCCGGAGCCGACTGCTCGCCGACCGGATCGAGGGCGCCCGGTCACGCCTGGACGAGGACCGGGCCCGTGTCGACGAGGCCCGACGCAGCGTCCGCCTGGTGCTCGAGCAGGCCGTCTCGGCGGGTGCGGGGACCGAGGCGCGGGCCGCGGCCGAGGTCGACGCCCGCGACGGCTCGACCCTCGCCGAGGTCGTCGCGCGAGTCGCCGCAGCCGGGACGGTCCTCCGCACGGTGGCCGACCTCGACGACCGCGTGACCGCCGCCGAGCGCGAGGTCGCCGACCGCAAGGCCGAGGTCGACGCCGCACTGCAGGCCCAGGGCTTCACCGACGTCACCGCTGCCCGCGCGGCCGCGCTCAGCCGGACCGACGCGGACCGGTTGCGCGGGATCGTCGCCGCGGCGGACCGTGAGCAGGCCGTGGTGGAGGCCGGGCTCGCCGAGCCCGCGGTGGTCGCCGCAGCCGCCGACTCGTCGACGGGGACGGGCCCGGGGACCGTGCTCGACCGGGACGCCGCGCAGGGCGCACGGGACGCCGCTGCCGTCGCCCTCGACGACGCCACCCGGGCCGCCGCGGCCGCAGCCGACCGAGCGAGCTCCGCCGACGAGTGCGCCACCGGCCTGGCCCGGGCCGTGCACGCGCGAGCGACCACGAGCGCCGAGAGCCGGGCCGTGGTCCGCCTCGCCGACATCGCCGCCGCCGCTGCCCACGTCAACCCGACCGGCATCACGCTCGGCACCTACGTGCTGATGCGCCGGTTCGAGGACGTCGTCGCCGCGGCCAACGACCGACTCCGTGCGATGCTCGCCGGCCGGTTCACCCTCGAGACCTCCGACGAGCGGGAGTCCGGCACCCGGGCTCGCCGGACCGGGCTGGCGCTGGCCGTCCGCGACCACCTGACCGACAGCACGCGGGACCCGCGGAGCCTGTCCGGCGGCGAGACCTTCACGTTCTCGCTCTGCCTGGCGCTCGGGCTCGCGGACGTCGTGCAGGCCGAGGCCGGCGGGGTGTCGCTCGGCACGCTGTTCGTCGACGAGGGGTTCGGCACCCTCGACCCGGAGACCCTCGACGACGTCATCGGGCAGCTGTCCCGCCTGACCGCCGGCGGACGCCAGGTCGGCATCGTCAGTCACGTCGAGGAGCTCAAGCAGCGTATCCCGGAGCGCATCGCGGTGCGCCGGACCCCCGAGGGCGGCTCACGCGTCACGACCACGGTCTGACCGGAGCACCCGCGGGGGCGTCAGGGGTGCGGTGTCGCGTCCACGGTCCCGTCGGGCGGCGGCAGGATGTCGGCCGCGATCCACGGGAAGACCCACGTGAAGAGCACGAAGACGATGGCGACGAGGAGCACGAGGAGCTCCAGCACCTTCACGGCGGTCGGGCCGGGCAGCACGCGCCAGACGAGGGGGAAGATCACTTGGCGGCCTCCGTCAGTTCCTTCGGCGTGCCGTCGGACGCCTGCATCCAGTAGTCCATCTTCGCGTGCACGACGTACCGCTGGGCGGCGGACCACATCGGGTGGCAGGCGGTGAGGGTGAGCCAGCGGTCCTCGGCGGAGGGTTCCACGCCGGGCTTGTTCGGGACCGGTGCGATGGTCTCGATGTGGTCGGGGGTGACGATCTGACTGTCGGTGACCTTGTACACGTACCAGACGTCGAACTTGGTCTTCGCGTCGGTGACCCGGACGACGATGGGATCGCCGGACTTCAGGTCGGCGATCTGGTTCAGGGGCTTGCCGTAGGTGACGCGGTGGCCGGCGACGGCGAAGTTGCCCTCGGCGCCGGGCATCGCGGTGTCCTGGTAGTGGCCGAGGCCGATGGTGTTGAGGACCTGTTCGCGGTCGGTGCCCTCACCGATGGGCCGGTTGTAGTCGGCGCCGAAGCGCGGGATCTGCATCGTCCCGAACACCGTGGAGAGCCCCGGCGGTTCGCTGAGCACGGGGGCTGCGTCACGGCGCTCGGTGCCGACGACCTTCTTCGGTTCCGGCTGGTCGAGCGTCTGCACGAGCTTCGTCTGCTCGTTCACCGCGACGACGTCGGTCCACCACGCGGTCCAGATCACGTAGAGCCCGGTCCCGGCACCCGCGATGATCAGGAGCTCGGCGAGCAGGGCGACGAGCGCTCCGCCGACGGTCTGGCGTGGACGCCGACGTCGGGGCTGTCCGGGGACGTCGTCGTCGCGGGCATCGCGCCGCGACGGCAGCGTGTCGTGAGAGGTCACAGGGGCTCCGGATCGGTGAGGTCGGCGCAGTAGGTCTATCAGACCACGACGACGGCGTGCTGCGGGCACCTTCCACAACTCGGTCCGGCATCGGCGTCCGATCCACGGCCGGGATGCTCGGTACCGTTGTGCGGATGGAGTCCGTCATCCGTCCCTTCCGCCCCGCCGACACCGAGGCCGTCGTCGCGCTCTGGCAGGCCTGCGGCCTGGTCCGTCCGTGGAACGACCCACGCCGTGACATCGCGCGGAAGGCCTCCGTGCAGCCCGAGCTGTTCCTGGTGGCGACCGACCGGGAGGCCGTGGTCGCCGCCGGCATGGCCGGTTTCGACGGGCACCGGGGCTGGGTCAACTACCTGGCGGTGTCACCGGACCGGCAGGGCAGCGGACTCGGTCGGCGGCTGATGGGCGAGTTCGAGCGGCTGCTCACCGACCTCGGCTGCCCGAAGCTGAACCTGCAGGTGCGCGCCGGGAACGAGCGGGTGATCGCGTTCTACGAGTCGCTGGGGTACGCCGACGACCACACCGTGTCGCTGGGCAAGCGCCTGATCCGCGACGACCTGGCCTGAGCCGATCCGCAGGCGGACGGTCAGGCGGACGGTCAGGCGGCTCCGGGCGGGACCGGTCCGTCAGGACAGCGCGAGCCCGACCGACGCCGCGAACGCCAGCCCGATGCCCGTGGTCTGCAGTGCGGTGAGCCGTTCGCGGAGCACGATGCCGGCGAGCACCACCGTGCCGATCGGGTACAGCGCGTTGAGGACGCTGATCACCGGCAGGGTCGAGGGGTCGTCGCTCGAGTGCAGCCCCGCCTGGATGAACACGTTCGCCATCGCGTCGAGCACACCGCACCCGACGAGCACGAGCAGCAGGGCGTGCGGAGGTCGTACCCGACCGGCCGCGGGGCGGCCGTCGGTGGTCGTCGGGACGGTGGGTGAGCCTCCCGTCCGGATCCGGAGCGTGACCAGCGCCGCTGTGCCGAGCAGCACCACCTGCAGCGTCCGCGCGACCAGCAGGGTGGCGATGCCGGAGTCCGCCGGCGCGGCGTCGTAGCCGAGCACGACACCGCCGAAGCCGCACCCGGCCACCGCGGCGGTGACCACACCGCGGAGGGTGAGTCGGGCGCCTCCCGGGTCGGGGACGGCCGCGACGAGCGCCACCGCGACCACCGCCACGACGAGCGCGACCACCCCGAGCGGTGACAGCACGGTGCCACGGAACAGGGCGACGACGACCGGGACGACCGCGGAGAACACGGCGGTGAGCGGCGACAGCACGCTCATCGGTCCGATCGCGAGCGCCGCGTAGAGGAGGAGCACGCCGACCGCGCCGGAGACCCCGGCGACCACGCCGGCGACCGCGGCCGGTCCGGAGAACCGCCCGCCGAGGACCGCGAAGCCGACGAGCAGCGGCACCAGGCCGACCAGGGCCGCGACGGCCGCGACGGTCACGGGTCGGACCCGGCGCGACGCGAGCCCACCGAGGAAGTCGGCGGCGCCGTAGACGAGGGCGCCGCCGAGGCCGAGCAGGACGGTGATCACGGGTCCCATCCTGCCCGCACCGGTACTCTGCACGGCGTGAGCGTTCCCTACCACCGGTTGCCCCGTGTCGATGCGAACTGGCGGTGGTGGCGGCCACTGGTCGCTGTGGCGGTGTTCCTCGGCTTCTACCTGGTGTCGCAGTTCGTGATCGCGATCGCCTACTTCGTGCCGATCGGCGCGCAGCGCGGACAGGCCGGGCTCATCGACCTGACGGACAAGCTGTCCGCCGGCGCGCTCGACCCGACCGACCCGCTCGTCCTGTCGCTGACGCTGGTGTCGCTCGTGGTGCTCCTGCCGGCGGTCATGCTGTCCGCGAAGATCGCCGGACTCGGTCCGTACGGGCTCCTGTCGTCGGTGCGCACCCGGATCCGCTGGGGATGGCTCGGCTGGTGCCTGCTGCCGCTCCTGGCACTCGCGATCGTGATGTTCGCGGTCCAGGGCCTCGGGTACCTGGCGTTCGACGGCGGCCTGCACTGGAACACCGCTGCACTCGGGCAGTCGACCGTGACGCTGCAGACGCTGACCCTGACGATCCTGCTGGTGGTCCTGCTCGTGCCGTTCCAGGCCGCGGCCGAGGAGTACGTCTTCCGCGGGTTCCTCATGCAGACGATCGGCTCCTGGATCCCGGTCCGCGCCGTCGGCGCGGTCGTCGCGGTCGTGGTGTCGACCGTGCTGTTCGCCGTCCTGCACGTGCCGAACGGCTACAACGTCTGGGGCATCCTCGACGTCGGCTCGTTCGGCTTGGTCGCCGCGATCATCGTGCTGCGGACCGGGGGGCTCGAGGCGACGGTCCTCCAGCACGCGCTCAACAACATCATGATCTTCGTGCTGCAGGCGCCGGGATGGTCGAAGGTGGACCTCACCGGCGAGGGGGCGCAGGGCACGTGGCAGGGCTTCGTCGTGACGCTCGCGACCTCGCTCGGGTACTGGGGGCTCGTCGAGCTGATGGCGCACTGGCGGCGCTTGGACCGCCGGTTCCCGGGGCAGGAGGCACCGCGGTTCCGCGGGCACACGCCGCTCTGGGCGGGTGGCCGCCAGTGGCTCCGGCCGGGAGGCGCGGGCTGGTCGATCACGCCCGCTCGCGGCGACGAGACGGGCTCGTGCGGCGACCCGGTGCTGGTCGAGGCGGGTCAGGCTTCGCCGGTGGCATCCCCTGTCGAGAAGTCCGGTGGTGTCGGCCCGCGGCCGTAGGCTCGTCGCATGAGTTCGACTGGTGTCGCTGTGCCCGGCGTCGAGTCGGCAGGCTCCCGGTCTGCTGCCCTCGACGTGCTCCACCGGGTGTGGGGGTACGACGCGTTCCGCGGCGAACAGGCCCGGATCATCGACCGCGTGGTCGCCGGCGGCGACGCCCTCGTCCTCATGCCGACCGGTGGCGGCAAGTCCCTCTGCTACCAGGTCCCGTCGCTCGTCCGCGACGGCATCGGGGTGGTCGTCTCGCCGCTGATCGCCCTCATGCAGGACCAGGTCGACGCGCTCGCCGCCAACGGTGTCCGGGCCGCCTTCCTCAACTCCACGCAGGCTCCGGACGAGCGCGCCCGGGTCGAGCGTGACGTCGTCACCGGCCAGGTCGACATGCTCTACCTGGCTCCCGAGCGGCTGAAGATCGAGTCCACCCGCTCCCTGCTCGACCGGGCCCGGATCGCACTCTTCGCGATCGACGAAGCGCACTGTGTGGCGCAGTGGGGGCACGACTTCCGTCCGGACTACCTGGAACTCAGCGTGCTCCACGAGCGCTGGCCGGACGTCCCCCGGATCGCCCTGACCGCGACGGCGACCCCGCAGACCCACCGCGAGATCTCCGCCCGGCTCGGACTCGACGACGCCGCGCACTTCGTCGCCGACTTCGACCGGCCGAACATCCAGTACCGGATCGAGCCGAAGACCGGGGCGCTGCAGCAGCTCCTGACCTTCATCCGCACCGAGCACAGCGGCGACGCCGGCATCGTCTACTGCCTGTCCCGCAACTCGGTCGAACGGACCGCCGCGGCGCTCGTGCAGCAGGGCATCGCCGCGCTGCCGTACCACGCCGGTCTCGACGCCCGGGTGCGCGAGCGCAACCAGGCGCAGTTCCTCCGCGAGGACGGCATCGTCATGGTCGCCACGATCGCGTTCGGCATGGGCATCGACAAGCCCGACGTCCGCTTCGTCGCGCACCTCGACATGCCGAAGTCGGTGGAGGGCTACTACCAGGAGACCGGCCGTGCCGGGCGTGACGGCCTGCCCGCCACCGCGTGGCTGGCGTACGGACTGAACGACGTCGTGCAGCAGCGGCGGATGATCGACCAGTCCGAGGGCGACGCCGCACACCGCCGGCAGCTCAGTGCGCACCTGGACGCCATGCTCGCGCTCTGCGAGACGATCGAGTGCCGGCGCGTGCGCCTGCTCGCGTACTTCGGGCAGGAGTCGTCCGCGTGCGGCAACTGCGACACGTGCCTGGCCCCGCCGGAGTCGTGGGACGGCACGGTGCCGGCGCAGAAGCTGCTGTCGACCATCGTGCGGCTCGACCGCGAGCGCGGGCAGCGCTACGGCGTCGCGCACCTCGTCGACATCCTCACCGGCAAGCAGTCGCCCCGCGTGACCGAGCTCGGACACGACTCCCTCGCCACGTTCGGCATCGGCCAGGACCTGTCCGACGCCGACTGGAAGGCCGTCGCCCGGCAGCTGCTCGCACAGGGGTACGTCGCCGTGTCCGGCGACGGGTACGGCACACTCGTCCTCAGCCCGACGAGCGCCGAGGTCCTGGCCGGACGGGTCGATGTCCGGATGCGCCGCGACCCGGTGAAGGCCCCGCGTGCCGGTCGGACCCGGCGCTCCGCCGTGGTGTCGGACATGCCGCAGGAAGCCATGCCGCTCTTCGAGTCCCTGCGGCAGTGGCGTGCCGGGCAGGCCCGCGAGCAGGGGGTGCCCGCGTACGTGGTGTTCAACGACGCCACCCTGCGCGGCATCGCCGCCGTGAAGCCGTCCGACCTCGACGAACTGTCCGAGATCTCCGGCGTCGGTGCCGCGAAGCTCGAGTCCTACGGGCGGGCCGTGCTCGACGTCGTGGCGGCCGCGGTCTGACCCATGCCGCTCGGGGCATGCTGCCCCCGGGTCCGTCATTACACTCGGGAACTCCCGTCCGACAGGAGGCCGTGTGACCGGTTCGACGAAGTCCGCCACCGTGCTCGGGCGCGCCGTGGTGGCGCCCCTCGCGCGACTGCTGTGGCGGCCTGAGGTGGTCGGCCGGAAGAACGTCCCGAAGCGCGGTCCGGTGATCCTCGCGAGCAACCACCGGTCCTTCGTCGACTCACCGACGATCACGCTGCTGGCACCGCGGAAGGTGTCGTTCCTCGCGAAGCAGGAGTACTTCACCGGCACGGGCCTCCGGGGTGCGCTCTCGCGAGCGTTCTTCTCGGGGATCGGCGCGATCGGTGTCGAGCGGGGCGCAGGAGCCGCAGCGCAGCAGGCCCTCGACCTGGGTCTCGCCCGTCTGCAGGCGGGTGAGGCGTTCGCGATCTACCCCGAGGGCACCCGGTCGCTCGATGGTCGTCTCTACAAGGGGCGGACCGGTGTCGCCTGGCTCGCCCTGACGAGCGGAGCCCCGGTCGTCCCGGTCGCGCTCACCGGGACCGAGGACGTGCAGCCCGTCGGGTCGCGCCTGCCCCGGCTCGCTCGGGTGCGGATCGAGTTCGGCGAGCCGATCGACCTCTCCGGCTTCGGTGCCGCGACCTCGGGTCGCGCACGGCGGCAGGCGACGGACGCGGTGACCGCGGCGATCCAGGCCCTCAGCGGACAGGAGCCGGCCGGCGTGTACAACGAGCCGCCGGCGACCATCGTCGAGCGGGTGAAGCGGATGCTGCAGCACGACGACCGCGGGGACGGACAGCCCGACTGAGAGCGCTATTGCGGATGTGAAATACAAATACTATGCTCGATCCGGCTCGTCCGGATCAGCATCGGCGGGTCACCCGAACTCCTCCAGGGAAAGGCCCACCATGTCCTCGACGCCCCTCTTCGACGCGATCGCCCGGCGGAGCCAGCGCTCCGGACCAGCACCGACCGCTCGTCTGGACGCTCCCGCCGGCCTCACCATGGCGAGCGCCGCCGTGTCGGTCGCCAGCACGCCCGCATCACCGCTCGACGCCCCCGCTCCGGAGCCGGCCGAGGCTCCGGAGGCTCCCGTCGCCCCCGCCGCTGCCGTCGTCCCCGCTGACCTCGTGGAGGTCATCGACGGGATCCCCGCCAGCCTCCGAGCCTCGCTCGCACGCGAGCACGTCGTCTGCCGCGAGCAGCTCCCCTTGGTCGAGGCGGTCGTCGACGCTGTCACCCGCGCGGTGGTCGACGCCGTCGCGGTCGAGGTCGAGCGGATCGTCGCCACCGGTGTCGTCCGGGTCTGATCGGGCGTTCCGCGACGTGTCCTCGACCGGGTCGACGTCCCTGGCCAGCCCGACAGCACTGGCCAGCCCGACGTCCCCAATCCAGTACGGGTCCCGCCGAGCGCGTCGGGCTGCCGAAGAGGCCGCTCAGGTCGCCGCCGCCCGGGGTGGGCCGCTCGGCGCCGCCCGGGCCTCCGTGGTCCGGCTGTCCGGCTCGGCCGTGACCCGGCGATCGCTCCGGCCACGTGTCTCGCTCACCGTCGCCCTCGTCCACGCATCGGCCGTCTCCGCCGTGCAGGACGTCCGTGACCACTGGTGGGGGCGGCGCAGGCTGGCGGTGACGTCGGTCGCGATCACGACCTGTCTGCTCGTCACGGAGGCAGCCCCGCAGTCGGCCGTCGCCGCGCCGACCGTCGTGGTCGCGCCGCCTCCGCGGTCCCAGGACTTCCACGCGGTCGGCACCTCGCCGGACGCCCTGCCGCGTTCGGACTTCACCGTCGTCGGTCGGACCACGGACGGGGTGGTCCTCACCCGCCTGCCCGGGTCCGCCCAGGCGGTGGCCCGTCCGGTCGCCGGCACCATCCCGTCGGCGGGGAACTTCGGTGGGCGGAACGTCGCCGGGTGTGCTGCCTGCTCCACGAGGCACCAGGGCACCGACTTCGCCGCGGCGACCGGGACGCCCGTGTTCGCGGTGATGTCCGGCACGGTCGTGTCCGCGGGGGTGCTGGGCGGTTACGGCAACCAGGTGCTGCTCCGACACCCGGACGGCACCGAGACCCGCTACGGCCACCTGTCGGTCATCGGTGTGCGACCCGGGCAGTCGGTCAGCGTGGGGGAGCGCCTGGGCGCAGTGGGCAGCACCGGGGTCTCCACCGGACCGCACCTGCACTTCGAGGTGATCCTCGGCCACCCGGTCGACCCGGAGCCGTGGCTCGCCGCGCGGGGGCTCCTGCGCTGACGCCCTTCCTGCGCCGGCACTCCTCCTGCCCCGACACTCCTCCTGCACCGACGGGGGTCGGGCCGTCGTCATCCACGACCTGGCCGGCGCTGCGCCAGCACCCCGGGGAGCCGCGTACCGTCGAGTTCGTCGTGGCAGGGAGCCACACGGTGAGGAGACCACGGTGCGCGTGTCGGTGTTGGGAACCGGAGCGATGGGAGCAGGCGTCGCGCAGTCGCTGCTCCGTGCTGGGCACGACGTCACGGTGTGGAACCGGACCGAGGAGCGTGCACGGCCGCTCGCCGAGTCCGGGGCGGCGGTGGCCGCCGACGCTGCCGACGCGGTGTCGCAGGCACAGGTCGTGCTGCTGACCCTGTTCGACACCGACGCGGTGGTCGACGTCCTCGAGCACGCTGCCGGGGACGCTCCGCAGGACGCCGTGTGGGTGCAGGCGTCGACCATCGGTGTCGCCGGCACCGAGACCGTCGTGCAGCTCGCCGAGAAGTACGGCATCACCCTGGTCGAGGCGATGATGCTCGGCACCAAGGCACCGGCCGAGCAGGGCAAGCTGACCATGCTCGTCGCCGGTGCGGACGACCCGGTGTCGGTCGTCGAGCCGGTGCTGGACGCCGTCAGTGCCAAGGTCGTCCGTGCCGGGGACCAGGTCGGTCAGGGCACGGCGTTGAAGCTGGCCGCGAACGCCTGGATCGCCTCGATCACCGCCGCGACCGGTCAGTCGTTGGCGATCGCCCGCGCGCTCGGGCTCGACCCGCAGCTGTTCCTCGACGCGATCGACGGCTCCGCCAGCGACTCGGCCTACGCCCACACCAAGGGCGCGGCCATGATCTCGGGGGAGTTCCCGGCGCAGTTCGCGCTCGACGGCCTCCGGAAGGACATCGGCCTGATCACCGACGCCGCGCGCGACTCGGACGTCGACACGACCCTGCTGGACGCCCTCGGCCGGGTCTACGCGGACGCCAGTGCTGCGGGGCACGGCGGCGACGACATCGCGGCGGTCGGCACCGCGTTCCGACCGCTCGTCAGGACCGGCGGAACACGTCCCGAAGGCGACGGGCGAACCGGCTGACCGACTCGTCGTTCAGCGTGTTCGCCAGGTCGAAGGCCTCCCGAGTGGGGTCGGCCCCGTCGCGGATCCGCCGGAGAGCAGCGTCCGCACGCGCGCGTGCGTCGAGTTCGGAGGCGGGCATGTCGTCCTCGGGCTCGCGCATCGTGTCAGCGTACGCCGGGCGCTCGGTCAGTACTCGTCGCCGTCGGTCTCGTCGACCGCGCCGGCCATCTGCTGCAGGAACGCGACGACGACGGCCATGTCCTCGGGCGGCAGGTGCTGCGCGACCTCGACGGCGCGGGAGTCCAGGTCACCGATCACGGCGAGTGCCCGGCGCATCGACTTGCCCGTCGCGGTGAGGATGACACCCCGCCGGTCAGCCGGGTCTGCGTGCCGCTCGACGTGACCGGAGCGGACGAGTCGGTCGACGAGCGCCGAGGTGGACGCCGCGGTGATGCCCAGGCGCTCCGCGAGTTCCTTCGAGTTGACGGTGCGCCCTGAGGTCTCGGCGTCGACGAGCACCCGCAGGGCTGTCAACGCGTTCTCACCGATCCCGAGTTCTTCACGCACGCGACGCTGGGCTGAGCTCTCCGCAGTGCGGTAGCGACGCAGGGCGTTCAACACGTCCACTGCGTCGACCCTGGAGTCCTCGCCGTACCAGAACCCCGGGGCTGCTGTCGTCACCTCGGAAGTCATACGGACAATGCTAGACGCTCTAGTTAGTTTGTCTAGCGAGCGTGATGACTTGCACGTCCAGCGTCCAGGGATCCATCAAACGGTGTCCCCCGCAACACCGGTGACGCGGCTCGGAAACACCCCGGCAACGAGCCGTCAGTAGGTTCGGCGCATGCAGGAGTCGCCGTGCTGAACCGACTCGCCAGGAGCGTCCACAGTGTCGGGGGCGCGGTCGAGCGGACGGACGTCGTCGCGCGCCTGCTCGACGTGCACCTGGCCCGGCGGGATCCCTCGACCGACGATCCCGGGCTCGGGCGGGACCTCCGGGCGGTGGTCGGTGCGGCGGTGATGCCGGACACGGACCTCAGCCCCTCGGCGACCCTCGACGCCCTGGCCCTGGACCGCCACGAACCGGCCTCGATCGCCGCGGCCGTCGCCGTCGCTCGGGACGACGCCCGTCGTGCCCGGGACGTCGTGTCCACCGAGTTGTGGGACTGCCTCAACACGACGCGCTCCCGGCTGCCCCGCAAGGTCGTCGGGGAGAAGGCGCACGAGTTCCTCGGCTGGGTGCGGGAGCGTAGCGCCCTGGCGGTCGGCGTGGTCGACGGGGACGTCAGCCGCGACGAGGTGTGGGAGTTCTTCACGCTCGGTCGGTCGCTGACCCGGTTGACCGTGACCGCGCGGATGCTCGCCTCGGACCTGCTCGACCCCGGCTCGGCGGCCTCCTGGTCCACCGCGCTGCGGGCCTGCGGAGCGGGCGAGGCCTTCCACCGGGAGTTCCGGCACGGCAGTACCACCGCCGATGCGGCCACGTTCCTCCTGCTCGACGAGCACAGCCCCCGGTCGCTGCTGTTCCTGGCCCGTCGCAGTGAGGGGTGTCTGGACGACCTCGTCGGGGTGCACCTGGCAGCGGAGGTCCGGGCGTTCGGCGAGGCACGTGCCGAACTCGAGACGGTGACGCCGGAGACCGCGGTGGACGCTGCCCGGTCGGCGGGCTCCCGGCTGGCGGCAGCGGCGGAGACGATCACGGCGGCGCTCGACCGCCGGGTGTTCACCGCGCCCGAACCGGCGCACTGACGCAGCGGTCACGGTCAGGATCCCCGGAGCCGCTTCGGCTCAGACCGCGCTCGAGCGCTCCACGACCGCTTCGTCGTGCTCCAGGTCACGCCGCACCGCTGCCCGTGCTGCGCGGGTCCCGGGTGCCGGGGTGACCACCGGGAGTGACCGCGTGACGGCCAGGTGCAGGCGGTTGTCGGCGTCGTACCGCAGACGGACGTGCTGGAACCGGACGAGCCACACGAGGGCGACCGCCAGGGCGACGAAGCCCGAGGCCGCGCCGACCCCGATCGCCCACCGCGGGCCCCACGCGTCGGCGACCGCGCCGACGATCGGGGCGCCGAGCGGTGTCCCGCCGGCGAAGACCGCCATGTAGAGGGCCATCACGCGGCCGCGCATCGCCGGCGTGGTGGTGGTCTGCACGAGGGCGTTCGCGGTGGTCATGAACGTCAGGGACGCCAGCCCGACGAAGGCGAGCAGGACCGCGAAGGTCCAGTACGTCGGTGCGACGGCCGCGGCGGTGCACGCGAGGCCGAACCCGCCGGCCGCGATGGTCAACGTGCGCATCCGGGGGACCTCCCGACGCGCCGAGAGCAGCGCGCCGAGGACCGACCCGACCGCCATCACGGAGTTGAGGAGCCCGAACTCGCCTGCGCCGCGGTGGAACTCCACGCGTGCCATCGTCGAGGTGAAGATCGGGAAGTTCACACCGAACGTCCCGACGACGAAGATCATGCAGAGCACCACGATGATGTCCGGCCGGGTCCGGACGTACCGGAAGCCCGCGACGAGCTGTCCCTTGCCGCGTGGGGCTCGCGCCCGGTCGGCGAGCTGTCGCGGGTCGACGAACCGCAGTGCGAGGAGCACGGCGAGGAACGACCCCGCGTTGATGACGAACACCCAGCCGGACCCGATCGCCGCGATGAGGACACCGGCGACCGCGGGTCCGATGAGCCGGGCGGCGTTGAACGACGCCGAGTTCAACGCGACGGCGTTCGAGACCTGCTCGCCCGTCACGACGTCGGAGACGAAGGCCTGGCGGACCGGGGTGTCGAACGCGGCGACCACGCCGAGTGCGAGCGCGAACCCGTAGAGGGACCAGAGCGTCGCGGTGTCGGTCAGGACCATCACGGCGAGCCCGAGGCCGAGCAGCCCCATCAGCCCCTGCGTGAGCATGAGCATCCGGCGTCGGTCGAAGCGGTCGGCGACCAGGCCGGTCCAGGGCAGCAGGACCAGCTGTGGACCGAACTGCAGCGCCATGGTGACCCCGACGGCCACGGCGTCGTCGTGGGTCAGCTGGGTGAGGACGAGCCAGTCCTGGGCGGTGCGCTGCATCCACGTGCCGATGTTCGACACGAGGGCACCGGCGAACCAGATGCGGTAGTTGCGTCCCGAGAGGGACCGGAACATGGCACTCACTGGGCGGCGAGCCTCCGGAGGATGTCGGTGGCGGCGGTGAGCGTCTTCCGTTCCGCCGCGGTGAGGGCGGCGAGGCGCGGGGTGAGCCAACCGTCGCGTCGCTGCCGGGTCTCGACGACCAGGTCGTCGCCGTCGGCGGTCGGGCAGAGCAGGACCTTCCGGCGGTCGTCGCCGTGGTCGTCCTTGGTGAGCAGGCCGCGGCCGATCAGTGCGGTGACGGTCTTCGTCATCGAGGGCGGGGTGACGCCCTCGTGACGGCTGAGGTCGGCGAGGGTCATCGCGCCCTCGCGGTGCAGCAGGGCGAGCGCGGAGAACTGGGCATCGCTGACGGTCGTGTCGGCCTTCTGTGCCCGCAGCGTCCGTGACAACCGGTTCACGGCGATCCGGACGTCGCTGGCGAGGGAGGGGTCGGCCGATCGGCGGCGACGCGCAGTGGTGGGGAGCGGGTCGGTGACGGTCACGAGTCGTCAGCCTAACTCATTAGTTCAGCGAACGAATTATCCTGGCCCGACCACGCGGAGTTCCGCGGTCCGACGTCCGATCGACCCCCGGCGTGACGGGCGTACAGTGGGGTCCTGGGCAACAGGTGTTGTCCAGTCGACACGGGCCGGAAGGCACGGGAGGAGCAGGACACATGAACGGGTTCGAGGGCAAGGTCGCCATCGTCACCGGTGGTGGCAGCGGCATCGGCGAGTCGATCGCGAAGGAGCTGGCGGCGGCGGGAGCCTCCGTCGTCGTCACGGACATCAGGCAGGAGACCGCCGAGCGAGTCGCCGCCGAGATCGAGCAGGCCGGTGGCACCGCAGCCGCCGTCTCCGCCAACTCGGCGATCGCCGCGGACAACGAGCGCGCCGTCCGGTTCGCCGTCGACACCTACGGCGCACTGCACCTCGCCGTCAACAACGCCGGCATCGGCGCCGCGCCGCAGCCCATCGGTGAGTACGACATCGAGGCGTGGGACCGCGTCCGCGCCGTCGACCTCGACGGTGTCTTCTACGGCCTGCGCTACGAGATCCCGGCGATCCTGGCGGCGGGCGGCGGCGCGATCGTCAACATGTCCTCGGTGCTCGGGTCGGTCGGCATCGCGGACAACGCCGCCTACGTCGCGTCGAAGCACGCCCTCGTCGGCCTGACGAAGGTCGCCGCGCTCGAGTACACGGCGAAGGGCGTCCGCACGAACGCCGTCGGCCCGGGCTTCATCGACACCCCGCTCGTCCGCTCCTCGCTGAGCGGCGACGAGCTCGCCGGGCTCGAGGCGCAGCACGCTGCGGGACGTCTCGGCACCGACGCCGAGGTCGCCGCGCTCGTCCTGTTCCTGCTCAGCGACCAGGCGTCGTTCATCAGCGGCAGCTACCACCTGGTCGACGGCGGGTACTCCGCGCACTGACCCGCGCACCCGCGCACCCGCGCGACGCGGGGACCGGACGGGAGGCCCGGCGGACGTGAGCAGACCCGCCCACGTCCGCCGGGCCTCCCGTCCGTCATCCGGTCGACCCGGTCGGCCTACCGCGTCAGGACCGCGTCGTGCGGGAGCAGCGCGTGCACGCCCCAGGTGCGGTTCGCGACCTGGGTGACACGCATGCTCACCGTGACGCTCGCCATGCCGAGCGCCTCGGCGCGTGTGATGCCGTACGAGCCGGCGATCCAGTCGACCATCCGGTCGAGGGCCGTCGTGGTCGCGGCGTTGAGGTCCGCGTCGAACCCGAACGTGATGCGTCCCGCGGGGGTGTCGGCGTGGATGCCAGCGACCGGTGCGTCGTCCAGCAACGTCAGCGTCATCGTGGTCGTCATGCCGCACTCGACGGCGGTGCCGGACACCTCGCCGTCACCCTGTGCCGCGTGGCCGTCACCGAGCGAGAGCAGCGCCTCCGGGACCGTCACCGGCAGGTACAGGGTGGCGCCGGCGACGAGCTCGCGACAGTCGATGTTCCCGCCACCGAGGGGTCGCGGCGGGATCGTGGAGTGCTCGCCGGTGGCCTCCGGTGGGAGCCCGACGAGGCCGAGGAACGGGGCCGTCCGCACGCCGAGCCCGAGTTGGTTGTGCGCGGTGCCCGCGGTCGGGTCGACGTCCCACAGGAGCGGGCCGCGGGTCGACGGGTCGGCCAGGCCGAGGGCCCGGTTGAGCGGGGTGTCGACGCCGCCCGAGCCGGTGTACCCCCAGTCGTCCGGCACCAGGTCGTCGAACCGGATCGCGAGCACCTGACCGGGCCGTGCACCGGCGACCGCGATCGGACCGAGCAGGCAGTGGCCGCGGCGGGAGGGGATGAGCGTCGGGACCTCGACCCCCGGCGCCGACAGGCGTTCGGTGTAGCCGGCGGCGCTGAGGGTGTGCACCGTGACGGTGTCGCCCGGAGCGACGGTCAGCACCGGTCTGCGTTCGGCGGTGAGCACGTCGACGGCGGTGTCGGGAGTGGTGTCGATGCGGTGGTGGGTCACCCGGCGATCATCGCAGGCACGGCTCCTGACGGGCGGCGCCGGCGCGGCGTGCGGATTGGGTGGCGCGGGACGGACCTGTGTGTGAGTGACGCCGTCTTGTGTGTGAGACGCCGCCGATCGCGGCGGCGTCACGCGCACATGGCGGCGTCTCGGTCGGGTACCGGCGCTCAGTGGAACTGCGGGATCGTCATCCAGATGCCGGTGAGGACGGCCGCGATGCACACCGCGAAGCACACGCTCGCGCCGAGGTACGCCGCCGGCGGGGTCGTGCCGGAGCGCGGTGTCTCCTCGGAGTACTGCGTGCGCTCGCCGCCGGAGTCGGCGGGCTGGCCGGTCCCGAGCAGCCGCAGTCCGAGCGTGTAGAGCAGCACCACGCCGACGGCGGCGACGAAGCCGACCCCCGCGACGGTGCCGATGGCGGTGAAGTCGATGTTCATCGGTTCCTCCCTCGGTTCCCGGCGGCCACGGGCTCGCGCTCCGTGGTGCCCTCGTGGACGTCGTCCGCACTGATCGGCTTGCGGCGGGCCAGCACGAAGAAGGTCAGCCCGCCGACCAGGGCGAGCAGCGCCACGACGACCAGGCCGATCGTCGAGGTGGAGGCCAACCAGGTGGCGAGACCGCCCACGACCGCGGCGGACGGCAGTGTGATGACCCAGGCGATCACGATCTTGCCGACGACGCCCCAGTGCACGTCCGCCAGCTTCTTGCCGAGGCCCGAGCCGATGACCGACCCGCTCGTCACGTGCGTGGTCGAGAGCGCGAAGCCGAGGTGCGAGGACACCAGGATCGTCGCGGCCGAGCTCGTCTCCGCCGCGAAGCCCTGCGGCGACTGCACGTCGGAGATCTTCTTGCCGACGGTCTGCATGATCCGCCAGCCGCCCATGTACGTGCCGAGGGCGATCGCGAGCCCACAGGCCAGGATGACCCAGAGCTCCGGGCCGGTGCCCGGCCCCTGGTAGCCCGCGGCGATCAGGGTCAGCGTGATGACGCCCATCGTCTTCTGCGCGTCGTTCGTCCCGTGCGCGAGCGACACCAGCGACGCCGAGATCGTCTGCCCGTGCCGGAAGCCCGTCGCGGCACCGTGCGTCGTGGCGTTCTTCGTCAGCCGGTAGGCCAAGAAGGTGGCGACGAGGGCGATCACGCCCGCGATGACGGGGGAGAGCAGCGCCGGCAGCACGACCTTCGAGACCACCGTGGCCCAGTCGACCGACTGCAGCCCGGCACCGATGATCGACGCTCCGATCAGCCCACCGAACAGCGCGTGCGTGGACGACGACGGCAGGCCGAAGTACCACGTCGCCAGGTTCCAGAGCACGGCGCCGACGAGCCCCGCGAAGATCATCGTCGGCGAGATGTGGATGCCGTCCTGGCCCTCGCGGATGATCCCCTGCGAGACGGTCTTCGCGACCTCGGTGGAGAGGAACGCGCCGACCAGGTTGAGCACGGCGGAGATGAGGACGGCGGTGCGGGGCTTGAGGGCACCCGTGGCCACCGAGGTGGCCATGGCGTTTGCAGTGTCGTGGAACCCGTTCGTGAAGTCGAACACGAGGGCCACCACGATCACCAACACGACGGTGACGAGGACGTCCATGCGCGAGACGCTAGGCCCGCGGACGAGCGGCCGCGTGAACGCCGGGTGAACAGGTGCGCGGTCTGTCAGGATGCTGCCGTGCCCACGTTCTCCGCTGCCCGAGGCGACTCCTCGTTCACCGACGCCCACGGTGTCGAGATCGTCTACTCGACGTGGCGCGCGGGCAAGCCGAAGGGCATCGTGCAGATCGCTCACGGCGTCGGTGAGCACGGCCTCCGGTACGAGCCCCTCGCACAGGACCTCGTCCGAGCCGGGTGGACCGTGCACGCGAACGACCACCGCGGGCACGGGCGGACCGGCCTGGCGCAGTGGGACGGCGACCACGGCGAACTCGGGCGGCTCGGGCCCGGCGGCCTCCGCGCCGCGATCGCGGCCGTCGAGCAGATGACCGCGGTGGCGAAGACCGACGACCCCGGTCTGCCCGTCGTGCTGCTCGGTCACTCGTGGGGGTCCCTGATGGCGCAGCGGATCGTGAACACCTCGTCCGAGCAGTACGCCGGCGTGGTCCTGTCGGCCAGCGCCCTCCGCCTGCCCGGACTGATGAACGGCGGGGACCTGAACCGGCGGCACGCAGCCTCCGGTCCGACGAAGCACGAGTGGCTCACCCGCGACCGAGCGGTCATCGAGGCCGTCGGTCTCGACCCGCTGGCCGTCGAGGCGGACGTCCTCGGCCTCTTCGGTCTGCCCGACACCCTGCGGCTGCTCGGCCTGCCCCGTCGGCGGATCCCGCACGACCTGCCGATGCTGCTGCAGGTCGGGTCCGAGGACTCCCTCGGCGGGCCCCGTTCCGTCGAGCTGCTCGCCCGGACCTACCGGCGGCGCGGACGGCTCTCCGACGTCACCGTCCTCGTCTACGAGGGAGCGCGGCACGAGGTCTACAACGAGACGAACCGCGACGAGGTGGTCGCGGACCTCGTCGCCTGGCTCGACCGAGTCGTCGCGGGGCGCTGACCGGCGGCGCGACAGCAGGACGGCACGACAGCAGGACGGCACGACAGCACGACGGCACGAGATGACCACACTGGGGGAGTACATGTACCGAGCGCGCCATGAACGGCCGACGCGGCCGACCGCCACCGTCCGCCGGAGTCCGTGGGGCGCGGCCGCCCTGACGTCCGCCGCTGCGGGCATCACGGCCCTGGGCGTCCGGATGCTGTCCGCCACCGCGTTCTACGGCGACGCGGACCTCGTCCGGATCGGCACGGGCTCCTTCACGGTCGTCCTCGGCATCGGTCTGGTCCTGCTCGGCGTCCGGTCACTCCGCTCGCGCGTCCGGGTCTTCCCCGACCGACTCGAGGCCCGGTCCGGATTCGCACCCACGCATGTCGTCCGGCCGGGGGAGATCGTGCGCATCGAACCGCGGTTGTCGGGTCACGTCGGCGTCAGCGGGGTCACCGACGGGCAGGGCTCCTTCCTCGCGGGGCGGTTCGACCGCCACTACGACGTCCTCGCTGACTGGTTGTCGATGAACGCGACCAGACCGTGGGCGGAGTACCAGGACCTGCTCGGCGAGCTCACGCACCAGACCCGGCCCCGGGTCGTCCGGGGGACGCTCACCGGGCTGCTGCTCTTCGTCGTCATGGTGCCGGCGCTGGAGCTCTTCCCGGCCCTGCTGTCCCTCTCGGCGTACGACGACGCGCACCCACAGGACCGCACGTGTTCGGTCACGTCGGCGGAGGGGAGCACCATCTCCAGCCGCTCCGCCAGGGGGATCGGGTCGTCGCACCCGGCCGTGACGTTCACGACGCGTGACTGCGGCCCGCTCGTGATGCGTGACGGCGTGGACAGCGACTCCCGCGACGTGATCGCCCGTCGGTACGACCGTGCCCCCGGCGAGTACACGTTCACGCTCGGCGGTGGTTCGCTGTGGCTGCAGGAGCACCTGCCCTGGTTCCCTGTCCAGCCCGGCGTCGACGCGGTCCGCCCGGCGCGCTGACGTCCACGCGCGTCCTCGCCGCCGTGGCGGGCGCTGCCTGGCTGCCGCTGTCCTGTCTCGCACGGGACGACCCTGTTCGGGGAACCATCGGCCGGCCGGGACCGGGGGGGGGAACCGCCCACGAACGACGGGGACCCCGGCCTGTCGGGGGGAACAGACCGGGGCCGGACCACTCGACCCATTGGGGGGAACGGGTCGAGCGGCGACGCCCGAGGCTCGAGGGGGGTCGCACCCCAGGCGTGGTGACGACGGTACGCCCGCGCCCCCACAGCGGCAACTCGGTTCGCTTTCAGGTGGTCGCGTCGCGCCCGTCGGCCCCGCCCGCGGACGGGAGGCCCGGTGCGGCGCCGCCACGGGCCTCCCGGAATAGGGTGGCGGCATGCACGGTGAGTACAAGGTCCCCGGAGGCAAGCTCGTCGTCGTCGACCTGGAGGTCGTCGACGGCAGGATCGACCGGTTCCGGCTGGCGGGTGACTTCTTCCTCGAACCGGACGACGCGCTCCCGCTGATCGACCAGGCGGTGGACGGCCTGCGGGCCGACACCGACGCGGCCGGGATCGCCGCCGCCGTGCGACACGCGCTGCCCGAGGACGCCGTCCTGCTCGGCTTCACGCCCGAGTCCGTCGGGGTCGCCGTCCGCCGAGCCCTGTCGCGGGCCTCGTCGTGGCGGGACTACGAGTGGCAGGTCGTCCACGAGGGCCCGATCAGCCCGAACGAGCACCTGGCGCTCGACCAGGTCCTCACCGAGGAGGTCGGCGCCGGACGCCGGGGGCCGACCCTGCGGATCTGGGAGTGGGACCAGCCGGCCGTCGTCATCGGGTCGTTCCAGTCGCTGAAGAACGAGGTCGACCCCGCCGGTGCCGAGAAGTACGGCGTGCAGGTCGTCCGCCGCATCTCCGGTGGCGGTGCGATGTTCATGGACGCCGGCGCGATCATCTCGTACTCGCTCTACGTGCCGACCGAGCTCGTGCAGGGGATGACCTTCGCCGACTCGTACGCCTACCTCGACGAGTGGGTGATCGAGGCGCTGAAGTCACTCGGCATCGAGGCGTACTACCAGCCGCTCAACGACATCACCTCGACCAAGGGCAAGATCGGCGGTGCCGCGCAGAAGCGCCTGGGCACCGGGTCGCTGCTGCACCACGCCACCATGAGCTACGACATGGACGGCGAGAAGATGGTGGAGGTGCTGCGCATCGGCCGCGAGAAGATGAGCGACAAGGGGACGACGAGCGCCGCGAAGCGTGTCGATCCGCTGCGGTCCCAGACCGGTCTGAGCCGCGCCGAGATCATCGACCGACTCGTCGGCACCTTCACGAAGCTCTACGGGGCGACCGAAGGGCACGTCACCGACGCCGAGCGGCAGAAGGCGCAGGAGCTCGTGGCGACGAAGTTCTCGACGCGGGAGTGGCTCGAGCGGGTGCCCTGAGCGCAAGACTCGGCGCGTACGGATCGCGAGGATCAGCCGCGCGGCGGATGTCCTCCGCCGATCGGCAACGTAACGTCGCTGCCGTGAACTGGTTGATCTTCCTGGGGGCGGTGGCCGCTGCGGTCGTCGTGGTGTGGATCGCCGACCGTCTGGGCTGGATCGACCTGTCGAACAAGTCCACACGCGGGGGCGGCTCCGGTGGCGTGGTGTCGATGATGGACGAGGTCTTCGCGCCCACCCGTCACGAGACGCAGGCCGAGTACGAGCGGCAGGCGCGCCTCCCGCGCGAAGCGCCGACGCCGTCACGCGACGACCACGACCTGCTCAGCGGGACCGTGCTCATCCGGGTGCCCTCGAGTCGGGCCGGCAGCGGCACACATCGGGCGGGGACGCACGACCGGTCGTACTGACACCCCGCGCGTCCGACCCGGCGGGTCAGCGCGTGGTGAGGTCCTGGTGGTCCGGGTGCCGTTCGAGCCACGCGGCGACGTAGCTGCATTCGGCGACGACGCGACGGTCGGAGTTCGCGCGGACGTCGTCCAGCGCGTTCTCGACGAGGATCGAGGCGTGGCCGCCGCCGCGGTGCTCCGGGTCGACCTCGGTGTGGACGAAATGGATCGCGTCCCCGTCGATCTCGTAGGCGGCGAGGCCGATGACGTCGCCGTCCTCGACGAGGGAGTACTGGTTCTGGTCGGTGTCGTTGCGGACTTCGAGACTCATCCTCTGGACGCTACGCCGGGCACCTTCCGCGGAACGCAACGTGGGCGGTTGCACACCGCGGAGTACCGCTGCGTGCAACCGCCCACGTTGCGTGTTGCGAGGGGCTACCCGGCCGTGTGGCGACCGTGCGGGTGCTCGTCGGTCTCGCCGGCGGCGTGCGCGCCGTGCTGCACCCGGAGCACACCGGTCGCGGCCGGAGGCTCGTCCACCGGGGTCGACGACGAGTGCGCGCCGTGCGTGGACGCGTGGGGCAGGGGCGCCCGGGTGCCGTCCGCTCCGACAGCGCGGGCCGAGCGCGGCTGCGCGGGCACATCGGGCGACGTGGGCACGATCGACATCGACCCCGTGTCGGGCGAGACGAGCGAGCCGGAGCCTGCCGCTGCCTGCTGGGCGTCGACGGTCAGTCGGTCGTCATCCGCGCTCTTGCGTGCGGCGTCGGCCTGCTCCTGGAGCGCCGACGTCTTGCGGAGCGGCGGCACCTTGAAGAACCAGGTCAGGACGAAGGCGAGCAGGATGACCGCGAGGCCGACCCAGTAGACCGTGACCGCCGAGTCGCTGAACCCGACCAGGAACGGACGACTGAGCCGCTTGTCGGACCCGTTGAGGAACGACGTGTCGTTGGTGGACGACGTGCTCGAGGAGGTGCCGCCCTTGCCGTCGCGCAGCTGGTCGACGAGCTTCGGCGCGACCGTGTCGACGATGTCCCGGCGCTGCGCGGCGTTCGAGTAGTCGACCTGCAGGGTGCCGTCGACGACCTCGGCGCCCGCCTTGGCCGCGGCGGTCTGCAGCGCCTTCTGCTCGGCGTCGCCCTTCGCGTCGGCGATCTGCTGGGCGATGACCGTGTCGGCTGCCGCGGCGGGGATCGTGCCGGCGTCGACCTGCTGCTGCACGGCGGCGGTGACCTGCTTCGTCACGGCCTGGTCGGCGGCCTGCTTCGCCTGCACGGCGCCCTGGTCGAGACCGTCCTGTACGTTCCGCTTGATCGGCGTGACGATCGGGTCCCAGATCTGGTCCATCACGCCCTTGTTCTGCTCGGCGTCGGCCACCGCCGGGTTCAGCGCCGCGTTCAGGGCGCTCTTCAGGTCGGACTCGTTCTGCAGCGCCCCGGTGATGTTCGTCGGCATCAGGCTGAAGAGCACGGACAGGAGCACCGCGGTGCCCATGGTGCCGCCGATCTGGCGGAAGAAGGTCGCGGCGCTGGTGGCCACACCGATGTCCCGCGGCGACACGGAGTTCTGCGCGGCGAGCGTCAGCGTCTGCATGAGCTGGCCGAGCCCGAGGCCGATGAGGAACATGCCGGTCATCAGGAACCACAGCGGCCGGTCGGCGGTCAGGAACGTCAGCACGGTGTAGCCGACCGCGGTGAAGGCCGTGCCGGTGACCGGGAAGATCCGGTACCTGCCCGTGCGGGACACTATCTGACCCGAGGCGATCGACGAGATCATCAGGCCGAGGACCATCGGCAGCATCGCGAACCCGGACTCGGTCGGGGTGACGCCCTTGACGATCTGCAGGTACAGCGGGATGGTCAGCATCGCGCCGAACATGCCGAAGCCGATGAGCACGGACAGCACGGCGGCCATCGAGAACACGTGCGAGCCGAACAGCTTCAGCGGCAGGATCGCGTCGTCGCCCATCGCCCGCTCGACGATGACGAACGCGATCAGACCGAGCGCCCCGACGCCGTAGCAGGCGAGGGCCCCGGGGGAGCCCCAGCCCCACTCGCGGCCCTGCTCGGCGATGAGGAGCAGCGGGACCAGCGTCACGATGACGAGGGACGCGCCCCACCAGTCGATGCGCGGCTTGCGGCGTTCGCCGTACTTCGGCAGGTGCAGGAACGTCAGCACCATGAACAGCGCGATGATGCCGATCGGCACGTTGATCAGGAAGACCCAGCGCCATCCGGAGATGAAGAGCAGTTCGTTCGCGCCGGCGAAGACACCGCCGACCAGCGGACCGATGACGGACGAGATGCCGAACACGGCCAGGAAGTAACCCTGGTACTTCGCGCGCTCACGCGGGGCGAGCATGTCGCCCATGATCGCCAGCGGCAGGGACATCAGACCACCGGCACCGAGGCCCTGCAGCGCGCGGAACCCGGCGAGCATCAGCATCGACGTCGAGAACGACGCGGCGAGCGAGCCGAGGATGAAGATCGCGATCGCGGTGATGAACAGCGGACGTCGGCCGAAGAGGTCGGAGAGCTTGCCGTAGATCGGCGTGGTGATCGTCGAGGCGATCAGGTAGCCGGTCGTGACCCAGGCCTGCTGGTCGAGACCGTGCAGGTCGTCACCGATGGTGCGGATCGCGGTGCCGACGATCGTCTGGTCGAGGGCGCCCAGGAACATGCCGGCCATCAGGCCGTAGATCACGAGCAGGATCTGGCGGTGGTTCATCACGGCGTTCGAGGACGTCGTGGGGGCCGCGGGTGCGGTCGCGGTCTGTGTCATGTGCGGGACTCCCGAGGATTTTGCGCTGCCTGCAAAGTTACAACTCGGGCAACGGCGGCGCGCACCGGGAGCGCGTTCCTGTGGGGATCGGCAGCCCTCCACAGCGTGATGTGGGGCAGACCTCCGGCGTGCTCCGTCGGGACCCCCTCGTCAGGCGACGGCTTGCTCGAGGGCCTCCTGGAACCGCTCGTCGACCTCGATGCGGAGTTCGCCGGTCTCGTGGTCGAACGTCGACACGGGGGACACGTGGTCGTGGCGCGAGAACAGCAGGTGCGGGCTGAGCAGGCCACCCGGCAGCCCGGCGTCCTCGTCCCCGAGGATCTGCACCAGCAGCCCGGCGAGCGTCTGGATCGCCTGCAGGCTGTCGGCGTCGCGGAGCGGGACCGCGAGCAGCAGGTGGCGGTGCGGCACCGCGAACACCGTGCCGAACGGGGCGGCACCGAACAGTGCCGGCAGGTTGACGGCCTTCGACGCGATGAAGAGGGACTCGCCCTCGACGATGTGGACCCCGGGGGCGATCTCGGCGTTCGCGTCGACCGCTTCGGCGTCGGTGTTGAACCGGGCCATGGCCCACAGCTCGTCCGCGCCGAGGGCGAGTTTCGGCAGCGTCTGGGTCGCCAGGGTGCTCACCGTCGTCGGGTAGTCCACGCACAGCCCGAGGACGAGACCCGGTGCGAACGGACGCGCGTACGTCAGGTCGG
This sequence comes from Curtobacterium sp. MCPF17_047, assembly GCF_003234045.1. NCBI lineage: Bacteria > Bacillati > Actinomycetota > Actinomycetes > Micrococcales > Microbacteriaceae > Curtobacterium > Curtobacterium sp. MCPF17_047. Next base: position 82,452 of record NZ_QKSF01000011.1, read on the forward strand.
TGGGGTCGGCGCCGTCCTCGGCGAGCAGGCGCAGACGCACCCGGTCGCGCAGTTCGTCGGCACTGAGCTCTTCCGGCGTGGGCTCTCGGTGGGCCTGCAGCATCCGGTCGAAGTGCGCACGGACGATGTCCGTCCGACGCTCCTCGGTCTCTCCGCGGACCTGCGCGGCGAGGTTGGCGAGCAGGTAGACCTGCCCGTCCGCACCGAGCAGACGCACGTGCATCGGATCGCCGGGAGGCCCGTCCACCGTCGTCTCGACGCCTCGCTCCGCCAGGGTGCGCTGCGCGAGCACGACGAGTGGCAACGGCTCTGCCACCGGCTTCTTCCGTCCGAACAACGCCATGCGGCTCAGCCTTGCACGGAAAGGCCGCCGCTGTCAGGCCCCGAGTGCGGCGTCGACGATCTCCTTGGCTTCGCGCTGGACCTGCTCCAGGTGCTCCTGCCCGACGAAGCTCTCGGCGTAGATCTTGTAGACGTCCTCGGTGCCGGACGGTCGGGCCGCGAACCAGGCCTTGTCCGTGACGACCTTGACGCCGCCGACGGCCGCGTCGTTGCCCGGGGCCTTCGAGAGCTTCGCCGTGATCGGGTCACCGGCCAGGGTCTCGGCGGTGATGGCGTCGCCGTCGAGCTTCGACAGGCGGGCCTTCTGCTCCTTGCTGGCGGCGGCGTCGACGCGCTGGTACACCGGGTCGCCGAAGCGCTCGGTGAGTTCGGCGTACAGCTGCGACGGGGTCTTGCCGGTGACGGCGACGATCTCGGACGCCAGGAGCGCCAGGATGATGCCGTCCTTGTCGGTCGTCCACGCGGTGCCGTCCATGCGGAGGAACGACGCGCCCGCGGACTCTTCGCCACCGAAGGCGACCGAGCCGTCGATCAGCCCGGGGACGAACCACTTGAAGCCGACCGGGACCTCCCACAGGCGACGGCCGAGGGACTCGGCGACGCGGTCGATGATGCTCGACGACACCAGGGTCTTGCCGATCGCCGCGTCGTCACGCCAGTGCGGACGGTGCGCGTAGAGGTACTCGATCGCGACGGCGAGGTAGTGGTTCGGGTTCATCAGTCCGCCGTCGGGCGTGACGATGCCGTGCCGGTCGGAGTCGGCGTCGTTGCCGGTCAGGACGTCGAAGTCGTCCTTCCGGGCCACGACCGACGCCATCGCCGAGGGGCTCGACGGGTCCATCCGGATCTTGCCGTCCCAGTCGAGCGTCATGAACGACCAGGTCGGGTCGACGTCCGGGTTCACGACGGTGAGGTCCAGGCCGTAGTGGTCGCGGATGAGGTTCCAGTAGGGCAGCGAGGCACCACCGAGCGGGTCGGCGCCGATCTTCACCCCGGCGCGCTTGATGGCGTCGATGTCGATGATGTTCTCAAGGTCGGCCACGTAGTTGTGCAGGAAGTCGTAGCCGTCGTGTGTGGCGTGCTCGGCGCGCTGCACCTCCGCGTTGCCACCCGCGATGATCGCGTTGGCACGGTCGGCGATCCACGTCGTGGCGTCGCTGTCCGCGGGGCCACCGTGCGGCGGGTTGTACTTGAAGCCGCCGTCGCGGGGCGGGTTGTGGCTCGGGGTGATGACGATGCCGTCGGCGGTGTCGTCGTGTCCGGCGGTGTTGTGGGCGATGATCGCGTGGCTCAGCGCCGGGGTCGGGACGTACCCGTTGTCGGAGTCGGCCAGGACGTGCACGCCGTTCGCGGCCAGGACCTCGAGCGCGGTCCGCTCGGCGGGGCCGGAGAGCGCGTGGGTGTCGCGGCCGATGAACAGCGGGCCGTCGGTGCCCTGCTCGCTGCGGTACTCCACGATCGCCTGCGTGATGGCGGCGATGTGCGTGTCGTTGAACGCACTGTCCAGCGACGAGCCGCGGTGCCCCGAGGTGCCGAAGACGACCTTCTGCTCGGGGTTCGTCACGTCCGGGACCCGGTCGTAGTACGCGGCGATGAGCGCATCGAGGTCGACGAGGTCGTCTGCGGTGGCTGGGGTTCCGGCACGGTCGTTCATGACCCCATCCTGGCATCGCCGCGATGGACGCGCCCACGGTTGTGGAGAACCGTGCGGGGTCCCGGTGGCCACGAGCGCGGGCGGCGGCCGGGTCAGGCCGTGCGGAACGACCCGGTCGCGGTACGGACCGACCCGGTGACGGTCCGGGTGCTCGACGTCGCCGTGCCCGGGCGACGGAACTGGGTGTCCACGAACCGACCGACGCGTCCGGCTGGAACGCCCGTGTACGTACCGGTCTCGGTGTCGACGCGCGGCGCACGCCCGGTCGAGGTGTAGGTGCCGAGCTCGTCGCGCTGACGGAGTCCGCTGACGAAGGTCCCGCCGAGTGGGAAGGTGCTCATGGTGCTCTCCTCGCTGTCGTGCCGAGGCGCCGCGACCGTCGAGCCGACGGGTCCGCGACACCATCGACTGCTGAAGAACACTGTACGTCCTTCTCTTGCACCATGCAAAACAACGACGTGGTGTCAGGCGATGAGCTCACAGAAGTGTCGACCGCCGTCGGTCCAGCTCTGCCGGACGGTCAGCCCGGCCGTCGCGGCGTGGACCTGCAGCGCGGTGCGTCCGACCTCGGCCCACGGGAAGGCGGAGCTCGCGTGGCCGTCCGTGTCCGTCACGGTGGCGACGTAGGCGCGATCGACGTCGACGTCGCGGTTCGTCTCGACGACGACCCGGCCACCGACCCGGACGATCTCGGCCGCACGGGTGAGCAGGGCGACGGGGTCGCCGCCGATGCCGATGTTGCCGTCGATGACGAGCGCGGTGTCCCAGCGCCCCTCATCGGGCACCGGCTCGAACACCGAACCCTGGACGGCCCGGCCGCCGGACCGGGTGGCGATGGCGACGGCCTCGGCCGAGACGTCGACGCCGAGTGCCGGCACACCCATCCGCAGTGCGGCGACCAGCATCCGACCCGGACCGCAGCCGAGGTCGATGACCGGGCCGTCGGCTCCCTCGAGCAGGGACCGGTCGACACGGTCCGCCGCGGCGCTCCAGCGTCCGACGTCCATCGTGACGACCTCGCCCGGACGGTCGGGGTCGGTCAGGCGGAGTCGTCCGTCGGAGCGCAGGGCCCGTGTGTAGGGCTCGTCACCGCCAGCCCCGAAGGCCTGCAGGGTGCTGGTCGTGTCGGTCATCGGACATCTCCGGAGGTCGTCGTGGACTCGTCGGCCAGGGCCGCCGCGAACCGCGTGGTGGGAGCGAGTGCCGCGACGCGCTCGGCGTCGGGCAGCGTGTCGACGTCGAGCAACTCGGCCAGGAGGCCCGTGTCGAGCCCGGCGGACCGCAGCCGCTCGAGCTGCACGGACCCGGTGTCGTCCTGCGACATCGGCACGCCGCGGATCAGGTCACCGGTGGGTTCGCGCATGAACAGCGACCAGAAGCCACCGTCCTCCGCCGGACCGAACCACGCGTCGCGCTCGGCGCCGTCGAACACCGGGGCGAGGGCGTCGACCGACACCTGCGGTGTGTCCATGCCGACCAGGAGCAGCGGCTCCTGCACGGTGTCGAACAGGAAGCCCAGGCGCTCGTCGAGTCCGCCGCCGGGCTGGTGCAGGACGTCGAAGCCGTCCGCGCCCTCGGGCAGGACGTCACCGTCGTAGAAGAGGACCCGACGGGCTGCCGGCAGGGCCGACACCGTGGCGAGCGTGTCGGCGAGGCTGGCGGCGGCGACCCTGGCCGCACCCTCCGGCGTCAGGGCAGGGGTCAGGCGCGTCTTCACCTTGCCGGGCAGGCACTCCTTGGCGACGACGGCCACGGTGATGCCGGTCACGAGCGGACCTCCGCTGCCGACTGCTCGGCCGCCGACTGGTCGGCCGCGGGCGATGCGGCCGCGGGGGATGCGGAGGCGGCGCGCTGGCGGACCGACACGGGTGCGGCGGACCGGGTGCGGGCCTCCCGACGGTACGCACGGAGCAGGCGCGACATGTCCTTGACGGCGTTGACCGTGCCGCGGAGGGTCCCGGTGACCTTGCTGTCGCCGATGCGCTGCGCGTACCCGATGTCCGACTCGTCCACACGCCAGCCGGCGGCGTGCGCGGCGAGGACCATCTCGAGCGGGTAACCGCTGCGACGGTCCCGGAGGTCGAGGGCGACCAGGTCCTCGCGGCGCATCACGCGCATCGGTCCGAGGTCGGTCAGGCGGTAGCCGGTCGCGCGCCGCATCAGGACGGCGAGGACACGGTTCGCGAAGCGTGCGTGCGGTGCCCAGGCCCCGCGGGTGGTGGGGACGCGGCGGCCGAGGGCCAGGTCGACCCGGCCGTCCGCGACGCGCTGCACGAGGGTGGGGAGTTCGGCAGGGTCCATCGACGCGTCGGCGTCGCAGAAGGCCACGTAGTCGGCGGTCGCGGCGGCGACGCCGGCGGCGCAGGCCGACCCGAAGCCGCGGACCGGCTCGGTGACGACGAGGGCGCCGTGGGCGCGGGCGACGTCGGCCGAGCCGTCGGTCGAACCGTTGTCGACGACCACGGCCCGGTACCCCTCGGGGAGGCGGCCGATGACGGACGGCAGTGCGTCCGCCTCGTCGAGGCAGGGGAGGATCACGTCGACGCTCATGGAGACCATTCGGTGCGGGTCCTCGGAGCGATGGGTCGGAGTCGTCACCGCCTCAGCCGGGCGCGTCGGTTCGGGTCCGACGGCGTCCGCTGCGGGGTGTTGTGTCATGCACCCAACACAACACGACGTCGCTGGTCGGGGTACGCGGTCGCGCGCCCCGATGGCCGATCTCCGCACCGCGCAAGCGGTCGCGGCTCCGAGCCGGACGGGAGGCCCGCCCCGGCTGGGGAACGGGCCTCCCGTCCGGTGCGTGGTCGGGCCGGGTTCGGTGGCTGGGGCGGGACCGGTGGTCGGGCCGGGACCGGTGGTCGGGATCGATCCGTGGCCGGTTCGCGCGCGCTTGCGTCAGCGCACCGCTGCGCGGAGCGGTGCCGTCGCGAAGTCGCGCATGCCCTGCGTGAAGTCGATCTGCGCGTGCCAGCCGAGCTCCTCGGCGATGCGAGCCGAGGACGCGGTCACGTGCCGGACGTCGCCCAGGCGGTACTCGCCCGTGACGACCGGCTGCGGGCCGTCAGGACCGGCGATCGCTGCGGCCATCTCACCGATCGTGTGGACCGTGCCGGAGCCGACGTTGAACGCCCGGAAGGACTCCGACGGGGCGGACTCGGTCGCCGCGATCGCTGCGAGGTTCGCACCGGCGACGTCGTCGACGTGCACGAAGTCACGGCGCTGCGCGCCGTCCTCGTAGACCCGGGGCGCCTCGCCGCGAGCCAGGGCCGAGCGGAACAGCGACGCGACGCCCGCGTAGGGCGTGTTCGCGGGCATGCCCGGGCCGTACACGTTGTGGTAGCGCAGCGCGACCGCTCGTCCGCCGGTGGCACGCGTCCAGGAGGAGGCGAGCTGCTCCTGGGCGACCTTCGTCTGCGCGTAGACGTTCCGCGGGTCGAGCGCTGCCGACTCGTCGATCAGACCCGGCAGCAGGGGGCGCCCGTCCGGACCGATCGGGTCGAACTGCCCGGCGTCCAGGTCCTCGCGGCGGCGGGCCGGCGGTCGGAGGGGTTCGCCCTCGGCCGTCGTGTACGCGCCTTCGCCGTAGACGACCATGGAACTGGCGACCACGAGTCGACCGAGGTCCAGGCGGTCCATCGCGGCGAGCACGTGCGCGGTGCCGGCGTCGTTGCTGGAGACGTAGTCCGGCGCGTCCTGGAAGTCGACGCCGAGCCCGACCTTGGCGGCCTGGTGGCAGACCACGTCGACCTCGTGGAGGGCGGCGTCGAGGGCCACCCGGTCACGGACGTCGCCGTGCACCAGCTCGATGCCGGCGGTGCGGTGGGCGGTGACCACGGCCTCCGGGTCGCCGTGCACGTCGGTGCGGAGGGAGTCCAGGACCCGGACCTCGTACCCGGCGGCCAGGGCCTGCCGGACGATGGTCGAGCCGATGAAGCCGGCGCCGCCGGTGACCAGCAGGCGGGTCACGGGCGGAGCTCCAGCACGCGGGCGGAGGCACTCGCCGGGACGAGTTCGCGCGGCGTGTAGTCGTCGGGGACCGCGGCGACGATCGAGCCGATCGCCCGGACGATCACCTCGTTCGCGCGGGCCAGGCGGTCCATCACGGCCTGGTGCGTGACCGGGGCCTCGGTGGCGGCCTGGTCGTTGCCGGTCGTCGCGTCCGCGGCCGGCGCGAGACCCGCGTCGGCGTCGGTGACGAACGACAGGTTGACCGTGCCGATGCCGAGCTCGGCGGCCAGGGGGACTTCGGGCGACATCGTCATGTTGATGGTGTGGCCGCCGGCCTCACGCATCCAGACGGACTCGGCACGACTCGAGAACCGCGGGCCCTGGATGACGACGCAGGTGCCCGTCGGACGGAACGGCACGTCGAGCGCCGCGATGGCGTCGATCGCGGCACGGCGGAGCACCGGGTCGAACGGGTCTGCGAAGGAGAGGTGCTGCACCTCGTCCTCGAAGTACGTGTCGGCGCGGCCCCAGGTCCGGTCGATCAACTGGTCCGTCACCACGAAGGTGCCGGGGGCGTAGTCGGGGTGCAGGCCACCGACGGCGCTGGAGGACACCACGGCCCGGACGCCGAGCGACCGCAGCGCCCAGAGGTTCGCGCGGTGCTCGATCCGATGCGGGGCGACCGAGTGCGTCCGCCCGTGGCGGGTGAGGAACGCGACCCGACGGCCGGACATCGTGCCGATGCTGATCGGGCTCGAGGTCGCGCCGAAGGGCGTCGGGACGTCGATCTCGTCCGCGGTCCCGGGCTCGAACAGCTCGTACAGGCCGGAACCACCGATCACTCCGATCGTTGCCGTCTTCTCGTTCTCCACAGGTCCTCCGGTCGTCCTCGGCGCTGGTCGGCGCCGTCGTTACGCTACAGATGCGGGCCAGGAACGGCCCGCGAGCGGTGCGTCGTCCGATGCGCCGCGTCAGGACCATTCGGAGGCGCGCGTGCGAACGATCGGTCAGCACCGGGAAGCAGTCCAGGCGCTCGTCGAGCCGGTGCTGCCCGGTGGACACGGAGCGGGGCCCGGATCGGGGTCGGGTTCTGCGTCGGTCGAGACGGTGTCGGTGGTCGACCTGGCGGTCGCGTCCGGCGCGGGGCGCGGGTACCGGGTCCTCGCGACGGCCGTCCCCGCGCCGACACCGCTGCCGGCGTTCGACAACAGCCAGATGGACGGGTTCGCCGTCCGCGCTGCCGATGCCGGCACCACGCTCCGCGTCGTCGCGCCGATCCCGGCCGGCCTCGTGCCCCCGCCGCTTGAGCCGGGCACCGCGGCACCGATCATGACCGGAGCGCGGATCCCCGATGGCGCCGACGCGGTGTTCCCGGTGGAGTCGACTCCGGCCGGCTCCTTCCCCGCAGCCCTCGACACCGAGTCCGTCCCGGTGCCGGACGACCTCGTCGCGGGGACCTTCGTCCGGGTCGCCGGGTCGGACCTCCGCGCCGGAGCAGCCATCGCCAGGGAGGGAGAACCTCTGACTCCCGCCGTGCTCGGCGCGCTCGCCGGGGCAGGGGTCGCCGCGGTCGATGTGTTCCGCCGTCCCCGGGTGCTCGTCGTGTCGACCGGCAGTGAACTGCTCGACGACGATGCCGCGGGCGTCCGTGCGGGCGTCAGGGCGGCCGTCGACCTGAGCGCGGGCGCGGTCATCGGCGACGCGAACGGGGTGGCGCTGTCCGCCGCGCTCTCCGAGGTGGGCGTCGAGACCCGCCGCGTCCGGGTGCCCGACGACCCCGAACGGTTCGTCGACGCGCTCGAAGACGCCGCAGGGGAGTGGGCCGACCTCGTCCTCACCACGGGTGGCATCAGTGCGGGGGCGTACGAGGTCGTCCGGCAGGCTCTCGAGCCCCGCGGACTCGAGATCACGCCGGTCGCGATGCAGCCCGGCGGTCCCCAGGCCCTGGGCAGCGTGACGATCGCCGACCGGTCGGTGCCCGTCATCGCCTTCCCCGGCAACCCCGTCTCGGCGCTGGTGTCGTTCGAGGTGTTCCTCCGCCCGGTCCTCGCCCGCGCCGCCGGCCTGCCCGATGCCCGTCCGAGCGTCGACGTGCCCTGTGCCGACTCCGCCTCCTCACCCGCAGGCAAGCACCAGGTCCGGCGCGGCACGATCGTGGACGGCCGCGTGCAGTTCGTCGGCGGGCCCAGCTCACACCTGCTCTGGCACTACGCGGAGGCCACACACCTCGTCCACGTCCCGGTCGGCACCAGTCAGGTCGACCCGGGAGACGTCCTGACCGTCTGGAGCATCCGATGACCGACCTGTCCCACGTCCGCGCCGACGGCAGCGCGCACATGGTGGACGTCTCCGACAAGGACGTCACCGCGCGGTCCGCCACCGCCACCGCCACACTCGTGACCCGGGCGGACGTCGTCGCCCGCATCCTCGACGGCTCGCTGCCCAAGGGCGAGGTGATCGGCACCGCCCGGATCGCGGCGATCATGGCGGTGAAGAAAACGTCGGACCTCATCCCGCTCTGCCACCCGCTGCCGATCGCCGGAGTCGAGGTCGACATCACCGGCGCCGACGACCGCGTCGTGATCCAGGTGTCCGTCCGCACGACCTCCCGCACCGGAGTCGAGATGGAAGCCCTGACCGGAGCGAGCGTCGCCGCCCTCACCGTGTACGACATGGTCAAGGCCGTCGACCGCGCCGCCGTGATCAGCGACATCCGGGTGCTCGAGAAGCACGGTGGGCGTTCCGGCGACTGGAGCGCATCGTGACCGACGCCGCAGTCGACCAGGGCCGCGCGGCCGTCCTCGTCGTGTCCACCTCGGCCGCCACTGACCCCGCGCTCGACCACACCGGGCCGGTCATCGCCGAGTGGCTCCGCACCCGCGGGTTCACCGTCGGCGACCCGGCGATCGTCCCGGACGGCGGTCCCGTCGCCGACACCCTCACCGCAGCCGTCAGCGGTGGCGCCCGCGTCGTCATCACCACGGGCGGCACCGGTGTCACCCCGACCGACCGCACCCCCGAAGCCGTCGCGCCGCTGCTCGACCTGGAACTCCCCGGCATCGTCGAGGAGATCCGGCGCCGCGGCCTCGCCGGAGCCGGCCCCACCGCACTGCTCAGCCGTGGAGTCGCCGGGGTCGTCGGCGGTCGGGCCTTCGTCGTCACGCTGCCCGGGTCCCGCGGCGGGGTCGCCGACGGGCTGGCCGTGCTCGACGGACTCCTCGACCACCTGCTCGCCCAGCTGCACGGCGACGGGCACGCCCCGCGGAGCGCCTCGTGAGCGCCACCGCAGCCGAGCGGGTCGTCGTGGCGGACGTCGTCGACCGCGACATCACCGTGGACGAGGTGTCCGCGGTCGTGGCCTCCGACCACGACGGGGCGGTCGTCACGTTCGCCGGCGTCGTCCGCGACCACGACGGCGGCAAGGGCGTCACCGCTCTCGACTACGAGCGGCACCCGAGCGCCGGTGACGTCATCGCCTCGGTCGCCCGGACCATCGCAGAGCAGCACCCCGAGGTCCGCATCGCCGTGCTGCACCGCGTGGGCGCCCTCGGCATCGGGGACGTCGCGCTCGCCGCAGCCGTGGCGTCCGGACACCGGGCAGAGGCCTTCGCAGCCTGCGCTGCCTTGATCGACCTCGTGAAGGAGCAGGTGCCGATCTGGAAGCACCAGCGCTTCACGGACGGTTCCGACGAGTGGGTCGCCGCGCTCTGACCAGTCCGCGAAAGCGACAGATCAGCGCCGGGTTCTGCGGCTGATCTGTCGCTTGGCGGAGGAGACCAGCCCTACCGGGGCCGACCCGCCCCACGAAGGCGGGCGTAGCGGCTGGACTCAGCACACCCATAGGATCCGGAGCCATGGGAATCCTGCTGTCCGGCGTGAGCGTCGTCCTGCTCGTGTTCGCGTTGATCGACATCATCACGCGCACCGACAGCGAGGTCCGGGGCCTGCCGAAGGTCGCGTGGATCATCCTCGTGATCCTGCTGCCCGTCGTCGGCAGCATCGTCTGGTTCGCGATCGGGCACGACTGGGCTGCCGGTCCTCGGAACCACGGCCGGTACCTGGAACCCACCCGCCACGAGGACCGCTACGCCACCCTCGGTGCCGCCAAGAGCGCACACGGGGACAAGCGGGTCACGAGCACGGAGCAGGAACTCGCCGAGCTCGAGCGCGAGATCGAGTACTGGGAGGCGCAGGCGCGCCTGAAGCGGGCGAAGGAAGCCGCCGGCGAGGGCGACCCGACCCCGGCGACGTGAGCAGGGCCTCCAGGCCGGACGCCTGGGCCGACGTGCCACCGCTGTCCGTCGACGACCGCCGGTGGGACCTGGTGGACCAGCGGTCCGCCTTCCTGTCGGGCGGCGACGAACCACCGACTTCGAGTGACCCGGACCGCAGCCGGCGTCGTCGTGTCCGGCTGGCGGCGGCGGCCGCAGTCGTCGTCCTCGCTGCTGCGGCCGGGGCGTGGCTGGCCGTGCGGACGACGATGCCCGCTCGACGGCCGTCCGACACGCAGTTCCTCATCGGCTCGGGCGTCTTCGTGCTGGGGCTCGTCGTGTGGGCGATCGGGGTCACGCGGATCGTGCGGATCGGACGGGCGCACTCGCGGCCGGCGATGTGGTCGGACCCGCTGTCCGGGATGTCGATGCGCGAGCGGCGGGAGGTCGACCGTGTCCTCCGTGGTCGTGCACCCGCGGAGCCGCACCGGGTCCGGGTGCTCCGACGTCTGGCGCTCCTGCGACTGCGGCAGAGCGAGTGGACGCTCTGGTTCACCGCGGGGTGGGTGCCGTTGGCGGCGGGGCAGTCCCTCGGCGCGCGTGATGACTTCATGCTCTGGGTCGAAGGCATCCTCGCGATCGTGTTCGGGGCGATGTTCCTCGTCGTGATGATCGAGCGGGAGCACTGGCGGGCGTTCCTCGACCGGACGGCCTGAGCCGCGCCTCCCGGCCGGCCGCCGTACCCGGCGCGAGCCGGACCCGCACAACGACATCGTGCTCGCGCCACGGAATCCCACGGCGCGAGCCGGATCTCGTTGTGCGCAGCCGGCCGGAACCGGCCAGCCGGCCGAAACCGGCCCGCCGCCACCGCCCGACACCCACCCCTGGCGGACGCGACCCCCGCGTCCGCCTACCCTGGTCAGGTGGCTCATCTCCTCGGCGCCGAGAACGTGCATCTCGAGTTCCCCACCCGTGTCGTCTTCGACAGCGTGACCATCGGCCTCGACGAGGGCGACCGGATCGGCGTGGTCGGGCGCAACGGCGACGGCAAGTCGACGTTGCTCGCCCTGCTCGCGCAGCGCCTCGAACCGGACGACGGTCGGGTGACGCACCGTCGCGGGGTGACGATCGGCTACCTGGACCAGCGGGACATCCTGCCGGAGGGCGAGACCGTCGGGCAGGTCGTCGTCGGCGACCTCGCGGAGCACGAGTGGGCCGGCGACGCGAAGATCCGCGACGTCATCGGCGGCCTGGTGTCGGACATCCCGTGGGACGTCACGGTGGACGAGCTGTCGGGCGGGCAGCGGCGTCGCGTGGCGTTGGCGCGCCTCCTGGTCGGGGACTGGGACGTGCTGTTCCTCGACGAACCGACCAACCACCTGGACGTCGAGGGCATCCAGTGGCTGGCCGAGCACATCAACCGCCGCTGGTCCGCGAACCAGGGCGGCATGGTCGTCGTGACCCACGACCGGTGGTTCCTGGACGCCGTGTCCACCGACACGTGGGAGGTGCACGACGGCGTCGTCGAGCCCTTCGAGGGCGGCTACGCGGCGTACATCCTGCAGCGCGTCGAGCGTGACCGGCAGGCCGCGTCGAGCGAGCAGCGCCGGCAGAACCTGGCCCGCAAGGAGCTCGCCTGGCTGCGCCGCGGCGCGCCGGCCCGCACGAGCAAGCCGAAGTTCCGCATCGACGCGGCGAACGCCCTCATCGACGACGTCCCGCCCATCCGTGACACGGTCGCACTGTCCCAGATGGCGACGGCGCGCCTGGGCAAGGACGTGGTCGACCTCATCGACGCGGGCGTGTCCTTCGACGGCACGATGATCATCGAGGACATCGAGTGGCGCATCGCGCCCGGTGAGCGGACCGGCATCCTCGGCCCGAACGGCGCCGGCAAGTCCACGCTGCTCAACCTGGTCTCCGGCAAGCTCCAGCCGACGACCGGCCGGGTGAAGACGGGCAAGACGGTGCAGATCGCGGTCCTCGACCAGCAGCTCGCCGACCTCGCCCAGTTCGCCGAGGACCGCGTCCGCGAGGTCGTGGCGCGCAAGAAGACCAGCTACGTCGCCGACGGCAAGGAGATGACGCCGTCGCAGCTGCTCGAGCGCCTCGGGTTCACGTCGGAGCAGCTCTCCACCCCGGTGAAGGACCTGTCCGGTGGGCAGAAGCGCCGCCTGCAGCTCATGCTCATCCTGCTCGACGAGCCGAACGTGCTGATCCTCGACGAGCCGACGAACGACCTCGACACGGACATGCTGGCCGCGATGGAGGACCTCCTCGACACCTGGCCGGGCACGCTGCTGGTCGTCAGTCACGACCGGTACCTGCTCGAGCGCGTCACCGACCAGCAGTACGCCGTCCTCGGCGGGCACCTCCGCCACCTGCCCGGTGGCGTCGACGAGTACATGAAGCTGCGTGCTGCGGGCACCGGCGGCGGGACGGCGTCGGCTGCTGCCGCGGCATCGGCCGGGAGGCCCGACACGGCCGGATCCTCGGCCGTCGCCGCCGCCTCGGGGCTGCGTCCGGCAGCGGCGACGGCTACGCCGACCCTGTCCGGCGCCGAGCGTCGCGTGGTGGAGAAGGAGATGTCGGCGCTCGACCGCCGCATCGGCAAGCTCGCCCAGGACCGGAAGAAGCGGCTCGACGCGTTCGCCGCGCACGACCAGTCGGACTACGAGGGGCTCGGCAAGCTGCAGGCGGAGCTGACCGCGCTGGACGCCGAGGTGGAGCAGCTCGAGGAGCGGTGGCTCGAGGTCGCGGAGCAGCTCGGGGTGTGAGACTCCCCGCGCCGGTCGAGCCGAGCGCTAGTCACCCAGGCCCAGGATCAGTCGCCGGAGCAGTGCCGCCAGCTGGCCCCGCTCGCCGTCGGACACCCCGGCGAGGATCGCTCGCTCGGCTTGCAGCAGGTCCGCGATCGCCGCGTCCACCGCGCTCCGACCCGTCGGCGTCAAGGACACGAGGACGCCTCGGCCGTCACGGGGGTCCGTCCGGCGAGCGACGAGCCCGCGGGCGGCGAGGCGGTCCACCCGGTTCGTCATCGTGCCACTCGTCACCAGGGTCTGCTGGAGGAGCGTCTTGGGGCTCAACTCGTACGGGTCGCCCGCGCGCCGGAGTGCCGACAGGACGTCGAACTCCCACGGCTCCATCCCGCCGGCCTCGAACGCCTGACGTCGGGCGCGGTCCAGGTGCCGGGCGAGCCGGTCGACCCGCGACAGCACGTCGAGCGGGGCGAAGTCCAGATCCGGACGCTCCCGACCCCACGCCGCGACGATCCGGTCGACCTCGTCCTCTGGCGGCATCCGTCCATCATGGCGTGGATCGGCGGCGCACGACCAGTGTCGGGCACATGGGAAGATGGTCGAGCTCCTCCGGGGGCGTTCCGCCTTGGTGTAATGGCAGCACGACGGCCTTTGGTGCCGTTAGGTCCGGGTTCGAATCCTGGAGGCGGAGCTGTGGCGTGTTCGGTCTTAGCGGGATTCCTGGTCATTCTTTTGTCTGTGAAGGCTGCTGGCGCCGCCAGAGCGTGGCTCAGCAGTGCTCTGGACCTCGTCCTGGCCGTTCGGCGAGCCCGAGCCCATGGCGAGCAGGCGGTTCCGTGAACGACGAAGGCCCCCTGACCTGTTTTCGGGCAGGGGGCATCGGCTCGATTGCCGAGCGAAGTCGTTTACTTCGTGCCGTCGAACAGGCTTGCCGAGAGCGAGTGGTCAGCACGCTCCGGCTCGACACTCGCGCTGCCCTATCGGAGGCATGCGCCATGTACGAGCGGAACGGATTCGAGCGCGTCGACGCGTTCAACGACGAGCCGTACTCGGACCGCTGGTACAGCAAGACGCTCGCTGAGTGCGTCCGGTAGCGGGTGGGCTGCCGAACGCTGCTCCGGCGCTCTTGGTCGTTTCGGTAGGGAATCGGGCTACGGGCGGGTGAGGGCCTTGGATGAACGCCCGGGATCTGATTCTCGATCGTCGTCGCGCTCTGCGCAAAGCGCGCGTCGACCGGCGATCCGCTGATAGAGCTTGTAGACGAAGACGAATTCCAGGAATCCGAAAAGCCCCAGGGCAGCGATGGCGAACAGGACACTTGCCGGGGGGTCACCAGTGGTGGATGCAATGGTCGGCGAACCCACCACAAGGCCACTGCCTAGGAGAGCGTTGAACCAAGCGCCAGGGACACCACCCGGAGCATCAGGCACCCTGTCGATCCAGCGATCAGTCACGATGCGACGGTACTCGGTAGCCCGGCTTGAACGCTGTCCGATAGCCGATCCCTTACCGGAACGATCAAGAGCGCCGGAGCCAGCGTTCGGTAGCCCACCGGCTACTGGGCGGTCAGGAGGGCTGCCCTGTAGGACTGTCGCATGATCGATCTTGCCGAGACCCGTGAAGTCACGCTCGATAGCCCCCAGCCCTGCGAGCGCGCAGTGCAAGTCATCGCCGGTTGGCTAACCGAGAAGAGCGGCAGCCCCGCTAAAGTGACGACGGAGGGTGTTGTCGATCTGGGCTCGCGGTTCACGTACCGGGTGTGGGGCGCCACGCGACGAGGCTTACGCAAGCTGCCGACGCGGCTGACTTGGCGTGTTGCCGGCAGTGCGACGGGTAGCAGCATCTCGATTCAGATGCGCAGCGACGAGGGCAAGTACCTCGTCCGTACCTACCAGCATCACCTGATCTACCAACGCACGTTCGACGTGTTGAGCGACGAGCTGACCGCGCTGTTGACATAGCTGCTCTGCGGCGACCGTTCGAGGATCCGCTATTGGATACAGAACCGGGCCCAAGAGTCCGGCGGCAGGCCCCGGTCCTGGAGCGTTGCCCTAGCGCTCGGACCGGAGTGCGGTTGCCCTAGCGCTCGGACCGGAGTGCGATTGCCCTCGCGGCACGCCGCCGGGGCGGCGAGATGCGGTTAGCAAGTCTGCGCTGTATGAATGGTCAGGCGCGGGTGGGGGCCGTAGGGGCGGCCACGGCGCAATACCAAAGGGGGGTCGCTTCGTGCGACTAAAACGACTACATCTTGCCGCCGTCGCCGTAACGGTGGCGGCTCTCGCTGCTTCGCTGACCGCCGGGCCAGCGAACGCTTCGAGCACACTGACAGCGAGCACCGCTCCTGCACTTGTCGAGCGAGCGGAGCTCGCCGTTGGCCTGCAGGACGACACGGTCCCTGGGGCAACGGAGGTCCTGGAGCCGGGGAACATTGCCGAAATCGCTGCGACAGACGAGACGCCCGCTCTGTCGGTGGAGGTCGGTGCTGACCAGGGGTCTAACGCCGTTTACACGGCAGATGCGCTGACGGCTACGTCGACTCGCTTCGCAGCTGTCTTCGCCTCGTCGAGCGTCGGTACTGCGTCATGGGATCTGGGAAGCGGGACCGAGCTCTACACGCTCCCTGACGGACGAGTAAGTGTTGGCGACGCGGAGGGGAACCTCCTCGCCGGGGTCGACGCTCCGTGGGCGGTTGACGCCACCGGCAAGGCAGTCGCAACTCACTACACGGTCGACGGGACCACCCTCACTCAACACTTGGATTATACGGCTGACACTGTGTTCCCAGTAGTCGCTGACCCGAAGATCACCTCGTTCCCGGGGTACTGGACGATCAGCCTCAACAGGTCCGAAAGCCTGAAGGCGATCGGCACTGTGGCGTCGTGCGCTGCGCTGTTCTCCAAGTCGCCGGTGCCAGGATTGAGGGTGGCTACGGTCGCCTGCGCCGTACTTGCCGCGTATGGCACGCCACAGCTTGCTGGCGGTAAGTGCTTGCGAATCCACATTGTCGGTGCCGTGCCGCTCTTCGCAACCTGGTGGCCGACCTGGCCGAAGTGCTAGGAGCACTTCATGACAGTTTTGCTCGGTCTGGTTGTCGGCCTCGCGTTCGGGGTAGCTTCGGCGTTCGCTAATCGTCGGTGGGGCACTGTCCTTGCCTGCATTCCTGTGGCGGGCTGGTTCGTCATCTTCGGAATCTGCAGCCTCGACGGGCTGCAGGACAGCGAAGTAGCGCCACTGTGCTACGGCCTTCTCGGAATCGTCCTCGGGCTTCTCGTCGGGCAGGTCTTCGACCGTCAACGCAACAAACGCGCCCAGTCACATCGCTGACAAGGAACGCGCGACGGACGCCCCCGCTCTCAGGACGGGGGCGTTCTTGCGTGCGCATACAGCCGGCGATTGGGCTGCGCCGAACCGGCACGGGACTGCTGCAGGTTTGGTTGACTCCTGACAGGTAGGGGCATTGGCTCCTGCTGGAAGGATGTGCGCCATGGTGAAGGCGTATCCGGAAGAGTTCCGCCGTGACGTGATCGCGGTCGCCCGGAAGGGCGAGACGTCAGTGCGGCAGGTCGCGAAGGACTTCGGTGTGTCCGAGTACTGCCTGGCCCGCTGGTTGCGCCTCGCGGACCGCGACGATGGCGTCGGTGCTCTTGTGTCGCCGTCGGCGAAAGCGGTGGAGCAGGCTGAGCTGCGGGAGGCGCAGAAACGGATCCGGCTGCTCGAGCAGGAGAACGAGATCCTCCGTCGGGCAGCGGCGTACTTCGCCCAGTCACAACTCCCAAAATGATCTACCCGCTGGTCCTCGAACTCGCCGACGACGGTGTTCCTGTCGCGGTGGCCTGCCGGGTACTGGGCTTCTCGAAGCAGGCGTTCTATCGGTGGCGCGCCAGCCCCGTGTCCAAGCGGGACTGGGACGACGCGCACCTGACCAACGCCGCCATCGATGCGCATCGGGACGATCCGACGTTCGGGTGCCGGTTCATCGCCGACGACCTCGTCGCGGGCGCGCGAACTGCAGTTGACTGCCGCTGCACGGGGAGCGTGGAGCGTCTGGCTTGGAACAAAATCCCGAATCCCGTGGAACGCCCTTTGTTGCTGGTATTCGGGATCCGCGCCACCACTGACACCCGCGAACAGACCGAACACCTCGCCGTAGCCGTGGAGCGTCACCGATGTCGTGCCGCCGCGGGCGGGAGTGAACGGGTCCATCACCGCGCCTGCTCGTCGGCCAGCAGCATCTCGGTCAACGGCGGAGGGTCACCCGCGGGTACTCGCCGAATCGCTGGAGGTACGCGTTGGAGAACCTGCCCATGTGCGCGAACCCCCATCTCGACGCGACATCCGCGACGGAAGTGGCGATCGGGTCCGCGTGCAGGAGATCGGCGTGGACGTGGCGGAGTCGCACTTCGCGGAGGTACGTCATCGGTGTGCGATCGAGGATGCGCTGGAACGACTCCTGGAGTCCGCGAACACTGAGATCGGCCGCTCGGGCGATGTCCGCGACGCTCAACGGCTCCCCGGCGTGCTCGTGGATGAACTCGACTGCCCTCCGGACGCGCACGTTCTTGCGGTCCCCGTAACCGTGGGGGAACCCTTCGCTCTGGAACCGGTAGAGCCCGAACAGCGATCGGGCGACGTCGCGCTGCGCCTCGTGCCATGCCAGGGAGGAGGTTCCGCCTGAGCGCAGCGCCTGCATCGCAGCAGCAACCGAGCTGCGCCATCGCATGACTGCGCTGGCTGTGGGCGTGACGCTGCGGTCGAACCCGAGCGTGCCGTCGACCAGGTGCTGCTCGGCGGCGACGTCGAGAACGAGGTCTCGGTTCAGGTGTACGAGACGCTGATCCCAGTCCTCGTACGCCATCTCGAACCGCTGCTCGATCGGGAACAGCGTCGGGACGCCCGGTTGCATCTGCACTTCGTCACGGCCGACATCGACACGGGCATCACCGGAGTCGATCCACTGCACGACGACCTCGCCCTCGACAGCGACGTCGCCCCGGAGACGACCGTGCATCTGGGAACGTCGGATGCTCATCTGGCCGTCGCCGACGCCGACGTACTTGTACCAGTAGTCGGAGCTGACCGGCGAGGAGTGCCACGCGCGGCCGGCGTACATGCCGGCGAGGTCTTGGATGGCGCCGTCGGTGTCAGTGCCAGCGACTGCCACGATCGGGCGGACCGGGGTCTCCGCCAGCGCGTCGGTCGTCACCGCGTCTCCCCGAGGACGTGGAAGCAGAGTCTGCCGGTTCTCCCGAGCGCAGTGGCGCCCGCCGTGCGAGGAGTGCCCTCGTGGACGAGTGCGGAGGGCAGGAACACAGTTGTGGCGGTCATGGGACCGGCCTTCCATGAGGCTGTGAGAGCCTCATCGCTGCCGGACCGTCCTGCTGTGCCAGCGCTCCACATGCCGCGGAGACCATCGTGACGACAGGACCGCAAAGTGGCCCGGTTCCTCCACCGTACGGAGGCCCGCGGCTCTGCTCAACAAGAGTCCCCGGAACGCGGTTACGCGACGCGCTCGCTCCGAGCCTGATCCGCGGAGCGCGGCGGGTTGAAGCGGCCCCGCGACAAGACCGAGGTGCAGGCATGGGTGTCGCCGGGTCTAGCGTGGGGAGGTCTGGTTGCAAGCAGAGCAGGTAGGAGACCACTCGCGATGACCACGCTCACGCTGCAGCACGACACGGACGACATCGACACGGTCGCGACAGTCCTCGGACAGATGTACCCGAAGGTGCGGTTCGACCCCCCGCGGGGCAAGGTGCACTTCCAGGCCGACATCCGCGGCGACGAACAGCTCAGCCTCGCTCGCCTCACGATGGGGTTCCACGCCCAGGTGACCGTCGAGCCCGAAGGGGTCTTCACGTCGGCGATGCTGCTCGGCGGCCGCCTCGCGACGGTGCACGGTGACGGCGCGAACGCCGGAGGCGTCATCTTCGGCCAGGAGGAGACCGCTGCGGAGTACAACGGTTCGGAACTGCTCGTCGTCAACCTGCCCGAAGCCTCGCTCATCCGCCGTGCGGTCCGAGCGAGCGGCGCGGACAGTGGCGTCGTCCGGTTGCGCGGACACCACCCTCGGCCCGAGCACGCTGCCCTGTGGGTCCAGGCCGTGTCGCACGTCCACCGGAGCGTGGTGCAGGTCGAGTCCGCGTTCGAGAACGACATCATCCGCACCGCGGCCTTCGACTACCTGTTGGGACTGGCGACGACGGCCCTGCCGTTCGAGGTGGTCACCCGCGTCCCTCCGGGCGTCGGGGCCGGCGAAGCGACCGTGCGCCGGGCCGTCGCGTACATGGACTCGCACCTGGCCGACGCGATCACGATGGAGGACATCGCCGCAGCCGCCCGGGTGTCACCGCGCGGTCTGCAGGCCGGCTTCCAGCGGCACCTCGAGATGACGCCGATGACCTACCTGCGCCGCGCCCGACTCGCCGAAGCCCACCGGGAACTGCTGCACGACCCGACCAAGACCATCAAGGCGGTGGCCGAGAAGTGGGGCTTCAGCAACCAGGGACGCTTCACGCGCATGCGGCGCGAGGTGTACGGGATCGAGGAACGCACCGGCTGAGCGTCGACGGTCGGGCGGTGGACAGGGGTGCGCGAACTGGACGCCGTGGCCACGACGACGTCCGCACGCTGGAGGTCGCCCGTGAGTTCCGGGAGCGGCCGACGGCTGTCCTCCCCGCAGACCCGGGCAGGGCCGCCGATCGGGACGTTCGAGCGCATCGATCTGAGGAACGGGCACGTTTGCGGTCGGTGTCACGTCCTCAGTACGGTCGATCTGTCCACATCGCGAGATGGGCATCCGCCAGCGCCGTCGACGGGAGCACCCCAATGTCCACCGAGTCCGTGATCACCAGCCCCTACCGGAAGACCGGCACCGCGAACGGGCCGCGCGCCGGTGGCACGTCGACGTACTCGGCACTGCTGCAGCAGGTGAAGGACGCCGGGCTCCTCCGACGCCGCCGCGGTTTCTACTGGTCCGTGTTCGCCGCCCTCGTCGTGGCGTCCGCGGCCTGCTGGGTCGTCTTCGCGCAGCTCGGCTCCTCGTGGTTCCAGCTGATCGTGGCGGGCGCGCTCGGCGTGCTGTTCACCCAGTTCGCGTTCCTGTCGCACGAGGCGGCCCACCGGCAGGTGTTCGACTCCCGCAAGTGGAACGACCGTGCGGGCCGCTGGCTCGGCACGTTCGTCGTCGGCCTGTCGTACTCGTGGTGGATGAACAAGCACACCCGGCACCACGGCAACCCGAACACGATCGGCAAGGACCCGGACATCGCGCCGGACGGCGTCGTCTTCATCCCCGAGGACGCGGCCGCGACGAGCGGACCGATGCGCTGGCTCGTGCGGCACCAGGGGTGGCTGTTCTTCCCGCTCCTGACCCTCGAGGGCATCAACCTGCACCGGCACGCGGTCACCTCGGTGCTCCGCGGTGTCGACGGGAAGAGCGACCGCCGTGACCGCGTCGTCGAGGGCGTCATGCTCCTCGCCCGGTTCGCGATCTACCTGCCCGTGGTCTTCGTGTTCCTGCCGTTCGGGATGGCGTGTGCGTTCCTCGGGGTGCAGCTGGCCGTGTTCGGCGTGATGATGGGCGCCTCGTTCGCCCCGAACCACAAGGGCATGCCGACCATCGCGCACGACGCGAAGGTCGACTTCTTCTCCCGTCAGGTCCGCACCTCGCGCAACATCCGCGGCGGCTGGTGGGTGTCGTTCCTGATGGGCGGCCTGAACTACCAGGTCGAGCACCACCTGTTCCCCTCGATGCCCCGCCCCGCCCTCAAGCAGGCGCGGCTCCTGGTCCGGGACCACTGCGACAGCCTCGACGTGCCCTACACGGAGACCACGCTGCTGCGCTCCTACGGCATCGTCGTCCGGTACCTGAACCGCGTCGGACTGGCCGCCCGCGATCCGTTCGACTGCCCGATGACCAGCGAGCTCCGCATCGGCTGACCTCGACGGAGCCGGCCGCCCGGCCGGCATGACCGCCCAGCCGGCATGACCGAACGGACCGCCCGGCCGCCCGGCCGGCACGACCGAACGGACCGCCGGCCGACACGTCCACCTCGCGTCGGCCCGCGGTCCGTTCGTCGTCCGGACTGCTCAGACCGTGATCGTCTCGCCGTCCGCCAGCGTCACCAGCTCCACCCCGGTGAGCTGACCGGCGAACTGCGCGAACGAGCCCTTGCCGACCTCGCTGAGCATCAGGTCGTGGATCTGCACGGCCCGCGTCGGCTGCACGGCACGGACGAAGTCGACGAGTTCACCGAGCTTCGCCCACGGCCCGGACGTCGGCACGAGCAGCGTCTCGACCGGCACGCCCGGCACCGCGTACGAGTCGCCCGGGTGGAAGACGCGGCCGTCGACCAGGAACCCGACGTTGCTCATCGGCGGCACGTCGGCGTGGATGACGGCGTGGTCGCCGCCGAACACGCGGACCTCGAAGCCGCCGGCGGTGATCGTGTCGCCGGGGGAGACGGCGACCACACGGCCGTCGTGGTCGCCGAGCGCGTCGACGACGGACGCCGGCGCCCAGATGCGGAGGCCCGGCTGCGCGTCGAGGGCCGCGCCGAGGACGTCGGCGTCGAAGTGGTCGGGGTGGTCGTGCGTGACGAGCACGGCGTCGGCTGCGGCCACGAGGTCGGCGGACGTCGCCGTGTAGGCGCCCGGGTCGAGGAGGACGCTGCGGTCGCCGTCGCGGAGGACCACGGTGGCATGGGTGTGCTTGGTGAGTTCCATGAGCGGAAGTGTACAGCCAACCTGTACACTTCCGTCCATGGCCCTCCGCGACTTCACGCTCGACGACGCGAACGCCCTGCGCCGCGCGATCGGGGACAGCACCCGCGCCGTCCGCCGTTCCGAGGCCACTCCGGAGGGCCAGGTCGAGACACTCGGCTTCCTGGCCCGCGACGGTGCTCAGAGCATCGCCGCGCTGGCGCGACTCCGACGGGTGCGGCACCAGTCCATGCGGGTCACGGTCGCCGACCTCGAGGCGCAGGGGCTCGTCGAGCGGACCCCGGACCCGACCGACGCACGAGGGGTCCTGATCTCGTTGACCGACGCCGGCCGGACCGTGATCGACGAGCTCCGGATCCGCCGGTCCGCCCGTGTCCTGGCTGCCGCCGAACGCGCGCTCACGCCTGAGGAGCGCGCCACCCTCGCCCACGCGGCCGACGCGATCGTCAAGCTCACCGCGGCGCTGGAGACGGACGGCAGCTGACACTCGGTGACGAGTGACCGGAGACCGGCGACCGGTGACGGGTGATGGGCGACGGACGGGAGGCGCGGTGCGGGCCCGCCCCGCGCCTCCCGTCCGGCCGCGCCCCCGTCACCGCCGCGACAGGACGGGCCCCGAACGGGTCGTCACCCCGCTCGGCGTACCGTCCGGGTCGTGTCCGACGACCAGCAACCACGACCCGACCCGACGCGCGTCGGTGACCAGCCGGCGCTCCGCACGCGCTCGGGTTCGAACTGGCTCGCGTGGGGTGCGGTCACGACGGTCCTGGTCGCGGCGGTCATGGTGCTGATGGGCATCCGGCAGCCCGCGGTGGGGTGGCCGGCACTGGTGGTGGTCGTGGTCCTGTTCCTCACGATGGTCGTCGTCCGCGGGGCCGTCCGCCCCCTGCGGACGCGCCTGGTGACGCTCGCGGTCCTCGACCTGGGGATCGTCGCTGTGGGGTTGGCAGCAGTGCTCGTGGTCCTCGTGACGGCACCGGGCTGACCACCGGTGCCGGTGACAACTCCGGTGGTGGCTGGGTGCCCGCCACCGTCGCAGTCGTACCGCCGGTGTACATTGAGCCGAGTACGGACCATCCCGATGCGTGCGTTCCCGACGAGACCGTTGCCCTGACTCGGTTGCGGGTGCCCCGCTCCTCCTGGGGGTCCACCTGTGCACACCACCGCCGGCCTCCGCCGTGCATGCATCGAACTGGTCAGAACCGGCTCACCATGAAGTACGTCGTCTACGGACTGACATCCGTCCTCACCAGCAGTGCCGCCGCCTCCGCCGTGATGCGGTACGCGGTCGCGCTCGGGCAGACGGGCAGCAGCGACCTCGTCGCGATCCCCGCCGTCGACATCGCGGGCGTGCCGATCGCGGTCGAGGTGTTCCTCGGCCCGGGCGTCCCCCTCCTCGCGGAACCCGCCGCGGACGACCTGCTCGAGCCCGAGCACCAGGAGTTTGTCGACGACCTCGCCGAGCGCACCCGCTTCCTCGCGGCGCGGCGGTCCGAGCGGGCCTGACCGGCTCCGTCAGCTGCGCTCGACGACCAGCGTCCCCGCCCCGACGGGCAGTGTGCCGGCGCGGTACGCGATGACCGCGCCCGCGGCAGTCGTGGCGTCGAGGCGGATCGAGGCGGCACCGAACCGCCAGCTGCGGTTGACGCAGAAGACGGCGAACTCGACGGTGCCCTCGTCCGGCAGCACCCAGGTGCCGGACCCCCACTGCGCCGGCTGTCCGACGCCGTCCACGCTGACGGTCGGCCGCGCACCCCAGGCGAACCACGGCCTGTGCAGGCGGAGCTCGACGCGACGACGGGTGGTGCCGGACGGCAGCGGAGCCCCCGTCACCACCCGAGCGTCCCGGGCTCGCCCTTGAACGGCCCGACGATGTCCGCGGTGATCCAACCACCGTAGAAGTCGCCCTCCTGCGCGCGGACACGCTCACCGGCGACCTCGCACGAGTCCATCTGCGACGGGTACACGGCCACCAGGTCGCGCAGCTCGCCGTACCCCTGCCACGGCGTCGGGTAGGTCCAGGCACCCCGCCGGACGACCCGGTCGCCGCCGTGCACGTCGAAGTACGAGGCACTGCCCTTGAACTCGCACATGCTCGACCCGCTGGTGGGGACGAGGGCGTCGGGCGCGAAGTCCGAGATCGGCAGGTAGTACACCGGCGGGTGGCTGGTCTCGAGCACGCGGACCGCACCGATCGTGTCGGCGACGACCTGGCCACCGAGCCGCACGACGACGCGGGACGCGGTCCGCTCGACGCGCGGCGGACGCGGGTAGTCCCACACCGACTCCTGGCCGGCTCCGGGGACGTCGGGGGTGGGGTGGCTCGGGCTGCGTCGGGTCATGTCCCCAGTTCTACCCGCCGGAACCGACGGACTGGAGGCTCGTCACCAGCTGGCACGTCGGCACGTGCGATCAGGGCGAGGATCCGGACGACGCCCCTGGCCTCCGGAGCGTGGCGGGGCTACGCTCCGGACACCACCTCCTCAACGACGAGAGGCTGTCCCGTGCGCCGAACCATCGCGATCACCCTCGCGGCCGTGACCATCGTCGGGGCGCAGGCCCTGGCCGGACCTGCGACCGCCGCACCACCACCGACGACGACCGCAACCACCGGTGCTGCCTCGACCGGTCCTGCCTCGACCGGTCCTGCCTCGACCGGTCCTGCATCCACCAGTGCGGTGACCAGCGCCGCCGCCACCGCCGGACGCGGCCACGCGCCGGCGGCGACACACCAGAACCCGATGGCACTGCGCCTCCCGGACGGCCAGACGGCGGCGAGCTGCGCCGACCCGACCGCGATCCACGGGGTCGGCCGCGACCGCAACTGGTACCTGTACTGCACGACCGACGCCCTGACGGCGACGGAGGAGACCGCCACCGGTGAGCTCGTGCAGCACAGCGTCCCGACCTACCGGTCCACGAACCTGACGGACTGGACGTACGTCGGCGACGCGTTCACCACGAAGCCGGCCTGGGTCGGCGAGGCCAACGGCATCTGGGCGCCCGAAGTCGTCCAGCGCGGCCGCACCTGGTTCCTCTACTACACGGCGTCGGACACCCCGTCGGCGACCGGCCCCACCGGCGGTGGATCGGCGATCGGCGTCGCCACGAGCAGCAGCCCGACCGGCCCGTGGACGGACTCGGGCGGACCGGTCGTCGCTCCGCAGACCGCACCGAATGGTGACGGCTTCCGGTGGTCGTTCGACCCCGAGGTCATCACCGACTCCGGTCGCACCTACCTGTACTTCGGGAGCTACTTCGGCGGCGTGCACGTCCGACAGCTCACCGCGGACGGACTGCGCTCGCTGCCGGAGACCGAGCGGCAGATCGCGATCGACAACCGCTACGAGGGCTCGTACCTCATGCGGCACGGCGGCTGGTGGTACTACATGGGCTCCGCGACGAACTGCTGCAACGGCTCGCTCACCGGCTACGGCGTCTTCGTCGCCCGCTCGAAGAGCCCGCTCGGACCCTTCCGCGACCGTGACGGCGTCGCGATCACCGACACCCGGGTCGGAGGCTCGCCCCTGCTCGCACAGAACGGCAACCGCTGGGTGGGTACCGGGCACAACACGGTGGTCACCGACTTCGCCGGTCAGGACTGGGTGATCTACCACGCCGTGGACCGCAACGACCCGTACTACGCGGGGCAGACCGGCTACACGAAGCGCCCGGCGCTCATCGACCCGCTCGACTGGGTCGGCGGCTGGCCCGTCGTCCGCGGTGGAGCAGGACCGTCGGACTCGGTGCAGCCCGCTCCGGCCGCACAGCCGGGGCAGCGATCGGCGTACCGTCCGCGCCTCGCCCCGGTCGACGTGCCGGCCCGCACGATCCGGTCGCTGTCCACCGACTTCCGGGGTGACGCGCTGCCGCCGGCGCTGACCTGGACGCGGCAGCCCGATCCGTCGACCTACCGGGTCCGGGGCGGTGCCTTCTCGTGGCAGACCCAGGACGCGGACCTGCACCCACCGCAGACCCCGCTCGCGTCGGTGCTGACCGAAGCGGCACCCGCCGGTGACTACGTCGTCGAGACCCGCGTGCGGATGGACACCCCGGCCACCGGCGACTCGTTCAACTACCGGCAGGGCGGGCTCGTGGTCTACGGCGATGACGGGAACTACGTCCGACTCGTCTCGAACTCGATCTTCAACACGCGGCAGACGGAGTTCGGCAAGCAGGTCAGCGGGCAGCCCGAGGGCGCGCCGACCTACGGCAACATGGTCGTCGGGCCGGTCGGTGACGCGACCACGCTCCGGATCGTGCACCGGCTCGTCGACCGTGAGCACCGCTACACGGCGTACACCAGCGTCGACGGTCGGCACTTCGTGCGCGGCGGCACCTGGACGGCGGACCTCGGGTCGACACCGCGGATCGGGCTCATCTCCCTCGGCGGTGCCGGTTCGACGAGCACGTTCGAGGACCTGCTGGTCAGCACCGTGCGGTCGGTCCGGTAGACGACGGACGGCCGACAGGCCCGGTGCGACTGCACCGGGCCTGTCGGCCGTCCGCCGGAGCGGGACCCGCTCAGGTCAGCTCCGGAGCGTTGCCCGTGGGTACTCGCCGAACTCGTTGCGGTAGGCCGCCGAGAAACGGCCGAGGTGCGCGAAGCCCCAGCGGCGGGCGACCGTCTGGACGGACGTGCCGGAGGGGTCGGCCTGCAGCAGATCCCGGCGGACCCGCTCGAGTCGGGTCCGGAGCAGGTACGTCATCGGCGTCTGGTCCAGGTGCCGCTGGAACGCCTCCTGGGTGGCACGGACACTCAGTCCGGCGGCGCCGGCGATGTCCGAGACGCTCATCGGCTCCGCCACGTGCTCGTGGATGTACTCGACGGCGGCGCGCAGACGTGCCCGTCGGGGCAGCAGCACGGCGGGCGGCAGGGCCGTCACCGTCGGCGGGTACATCCGGAGGAACGCCGCCGCGGTCCCACGCGTCAGGTTGTGCCAGAGCAGGGTGTCGACCCCGCCGGTCCGGAGCTCCCGGGAGAGCAGTGCCAGGCTGTTCCGCCACTGCGTGATCGCAGTCGGGTCGAGGGTCCGCAGGTGGTCGATGCCGAGATCGACGACCTGACCGGTGTGGAACATCTCGTCGGCGACCTCGTGCACGAGCGGGCGCGACAGGTGCACGAGCCGTTGGTCGTAGTCCTCGTACTCGAAGACGAACTCACGGCAGGTCGGGAAGAGCATCGGGACGTCGAGCTGCAGCGGCACCCGGTCCTGCGTGACGTCGGGGACGCCCTGCCCGGACGTGATCCACTGCACGACGTAGTCGGGTGAGCGGGGGATGGCCCCGCGGATGTGTCCACCGATCTGGGACCGGCGGAGCGTCACGTCCCGGTCGCCGACCGCGCTGTACCGGTAGGCGAACGGGTGGTCGGTGGTCCGGGCCTGCCATTCGCGGCCGTCGTAGAGACGACCGATGTCGGCGACGACCGCGTCGCTCGAGGTCCCGGACGCCTCGATCCGCACCGGTCGTACCGTGTCGGTGGCCCACGTGCTGGTCTCCGCCCGTCGGGCGGTGACGTCGAGCGTGCTGGTCATGATCGTCTCCCTGTCGACCACCGGAGGGGCGGTCGGGTCGCTGCTGTCCCTGTCAGCGCTCCGTTGACGTTCGATGCACTGGACGCCGAGCGAAACTCGTTGACTGAAACGGTACCCAGTTGTCCGTCAGGCGTTCAGGGGTTGACGTTCTCGTCATAGAAGTGGTAGCGGCCCGACCGTCATCCAGGGGAGATCAGACAGCGGCCACCGACCCCGCCGCCCGGTCCGCCGTCGCGTCGTCGCGCAGCATCCGGTCCGCCGTCCGCAGGGACAGCGCCATGATCGTCAGCGCCGGGTTCGCGATCACCGCGCTCGGGAAGACGGAGTTGTCGCAGACCCACAGGTTCGGGACGTCCCAGGACCGGCCCGCCGCGTCGACGACGGAACTGCCGGCGTCGGCACCCATGCGAGCGGTGCCGATGGTGTGCGCGGTGCGCTCGAGGACCCGGACATCCTGTCCGCCGGCCGCCTCGACGATCGCGGTCATCGTCCGGACCGCGTGCCGACCGATCGCCTCCTCGTTCTCGCCCGGGGTGAACGTGATCGTGGCCTTGCGGATGCCGTGCTCGTCGACCTCGTTCCCGAGCACGAGCCGGTTGTCCGGGTACGGCAGGCACTCGGCGTTGATGCCGACCCCGGCCATGTGCGGGTAGTCGCGCATCGCCCTGACCAGCGCTGCGCCGCGGAGACCGCCGCCGCGGACCAGGGAGGTGGCGAAGGTCAGCGGCTGCACGCCGAGGCTCTGGATGAGGTACCCGCCGGCGAAGTCCGCGTCGGTCGGTCGGACGAAGTCCTCGCTGATGATCGAGGACGGGTAGCCGCGGTAGGAGCGCATCGACTCGTCGAAGCGGGCCCACACCTGGGTGGCGCCGTGCGCCGTGAAGTTCCGACCGACCTGGTCGCTGCTGTTCGCGAGCCCGGTGTGCAGCAGCAGGCGGGGGGTCTCGACCCCACCCGCGGCGAGCACGAGGGCGCGGGTGCGCTGCCGGTGGTCCTGGCCGTCCTGGCGGTACACGACCGCCTCGACCTCGCCGCGGGCGTCGAGTTCGATGCCGTGCACGAAGGCCTCGGGGCGGATCTCGGCACCGAAGGCGACCGCGGCCGGCAGGTAGGTGGTGTCCATCGACACCTTCGCGCCGTTCCGGCAGCCCTGGTGGCAGGAACCGCACGAGACGCAGGCGTGCCGGAGACCGTGGTGCTCCTGGTGGCGGTCCTTGGTGGTCAGGGCGACGGGGGCGTCGGTGGCGGTGATCCCGACCGCCGCGGCGCCGCGCATCATCATGTCCGAGGACGCGTTCCGGCCCGGCGGGCGCATCGAGTAGTGACGGGACGGGTCCCACGGGTAGTGCGCGGGGCCGGCGACCCCCACGTCGTGCTCGACCTGCTCGATGGACCGGATGAGCTCGGCGTGGTCGATCGGCCAGTCGTGCCCCTGCCCGGACTCCGTCGCCAGGTGCAGGTCGTGGGCGCTCGGCCGAGGCGTGAAGGCGCCCCAGTGCAGCGTCGAACCGCCGACACCGGTGCCGCTGTTGTTCGGACCGAAGGCGGTCGGGGCCCCGCCGCCACTGATCCGCTCCTCCATCCAGTTGATGTCCGCGGGAGCCTCGACCTCGTCGGGCAGGTGGTCGCCCGGCTCGGTGTTGCGGCCGGCCTCCAGCGCGACGACCCGCAGGCCCGCCCGGGCCAGGCTCGCGAGCAACGGCGCGCCGCCGGCCCCCGTACCGACCACGACGACGTCCACGATCTCGTCCTCGCCGTGGCGCCGCTGGTGTTCGAGCCTCATGGTGTTGCTCCGTCCGGTTCCCACGCTTCGCGTTGTCCGGCTCCCAGCAGTTGGAAACCCTGTTTGCGGACGCCGTCCCCGCCGTTGGCGAAGCCGTCGTAGTCGATCGCGGCCATCGTCGCCGGGTGGGCGAGCCACTGTTTGACGAGGTCGACACCGGCGTCCTTGAACCAGGCACGCAGCTGCCCGGCGTCGAGGACCCCACCGACGGGGGCGCCACCGACCGTGGTGCCGCCGACGGGGCTGTACGAGCCGTCGTCGACCGCGTCGAGGACGCCGGCGAGGTGCTCGTCCGAGACCGCGGCCTCCGGGGCGAGCGCGTCGAGTGCGGCCCGGTAGGCGTCCGGGTCGGCGGGCAGTCCGTCGACGCGCCATCCGTCACCGAGGCCGTCGGCGAGCTGGGCGTCGACGCGGAGGGCCAGGTCGACCTGGTGCTCGTCAGGCTGCGGTACGACGACGCGGGCGACGGCGCGGAGGGTGGCCAGCTGCGCGACGGAGAGTGCGCGCGGTTGCGCCGCCGGGTCGTCCGGCAGTGCGCGGGCCGCGAGGACCGCTCGGGTCCGGGCGCTCACGCGTGGCGAGGCGATGAGCCGCGCCGACACGGTCGGGACGGTGGGACCGTGGTCGACGCGGCGCTCCCAGAAGGAGCGGATCCGGTCGGCGACGCCCCGGGGCTGCTCCCACGGCAGGAGGTGCGCGGCACCCGGCACGACGTCGAACTCGCCCTGCGGCCAGTGCGGCAGGTTCAACTCCCGTTGCGCGTCCGGCCCCAGGTCGCCGTCCTCGGCGCCGGCCAGCACGAGTGCTGGCACCGGGCTCGGGGCGATCGTGTCGGACCAGTCCTCGCGGCTGCTGCGGAGCAGCCAGGCGGTCCAGGCTCCGCGGTCGGCGCGCTGCACGTCGTGGACCGCCGACGCGTACGGCTCGGGAGCGAGTCGGTGGGCGGTGTTCGCGTCGACGAACTCGGCCGCCTCGTCGGGTCCGATCTCGTGGTCGGCTGCCCATGCCAGCATCGTCGCGCGACGCTCCTCGTCCATCGGCTCCGGGGAGAGCGGCGAGGCGGCCAGCAGCACGACGGCTCGGAGCCCGAACAGGCCGTTCGCGCCGCTCATGGTGCGGCCGGCGACGACCGAGGCGACCTTGCCACCCATCGAGTGACCGACGAGAGCCCACTCCGTGGCGCCACTCGTGCCGATGGCCCGCTCGACGAGCACGGCCATCTCCTCGACGGTCGTCCCGGTCACGGCGGAGCTGCTCCCGAAGCCGGGGAGGTCGATGCCGACCAGGTCGAGGGTGCCGCTGAGTTCCGCTCGGAGCGCCGCGAACTCCTCGGAACTGGACCCGAGGGCGTGGAGGCAGAACGCGGTCGCCGTCATGACTCGTTCCTACCGGCCCGGCCGTCCCGTCCTTCAGCACGCTGTACCCCTCGTCCGTGCGAGGCCCGCCTGCGAGCCGTCCCAGACTGGAGGCCCGACTCGCGCCGATCGCGTTGCATACGCCGATCCGTGGCCCGTCCGGATCACGCGGGCCGCGCACCGTCGGAGCCGCAATCGGCACGGAACGCGGTCCGGGGTACAGATCTGACCGCGGGAACGGCGCGTTCCTGGAATGCGCCTGGAAGTCGTGGCGAGGCCGTGACGAACGTCCTCCCCAGCCCGTCTCATCCGTGAACAGCACCCGCTGGGAACACCCGGCGGGCCACTCGGAAGGAGCCACCATGGCCGACACCACGACCACCACGACCACCCCGACCGTCCTCGCCACCAGCGCGACGACGTCGATGAACACCGGCGACCGCGGCGCCACCGGCAAGACCGTCATCGACGACGCCGTCGTCTCGAAGGTCGCCGGCATCGCCGCCCGCGAGGTCAACGGCGTCCACAGCCTCGGCGGCGGCGCAGCCCGTGCCATCGGTGCACTCCGTGACGCCATCGGCCAGCGCGACCTCTCGCAGGGCGTCAAGGTCGAGGTCGGCGAGAAGCAGGTCGCCGCGGACATCACCATCGTCGCCGAGTACCCGGTGCCGCTGCAGCAGGTCGCCGAGGGCGTCCGCGCGTCGGTCTCCCGCGCCATCGAGCAGATCGTCGGCATGGAGGTCGCCGAGGTGAACGTGACGATCCAGGACGTCTTCATCCCGGGTGACGACGACGAGGACGAGGACAAGAAGGAGTCGCGAGTCGCATGAGCGCCACACTGAGCGGTGCCCTGATCGGCGCCATCCTCGCGGTCGTCGCGCTGCAGTTCGGCTTCTGGGGCTTCGTCCTGGTCGTCGTGTTCGCCGCCGTCGGAGGGCTCGTCGCAGCCCTCGTCACCGGCCGGATCGACCGGAACGCCCTGACCGACGTGCTGACCGGGCGTCGGAGCTCCCGGTGACCGGCGGCCCGGGCACCGTTCCGGGCCGAGTCGAGATCACCACCCGCGCCTTGACCTCGTGCGCGCGCGCCGTCGCCGCTGAGCGGCTCGGCGCGCCCGCGAAGCGGGTGCGGGTGGAGCTCGGCGACGCTCACGGGGCGTTGGCCCTGGAGATCACCGGTCCGGTCGCCGCCGGCACCGACCTGGTCCAGGCGGCGACGACCGCAGCGGCCGAGGTCCGGAGTCGCGTCAGCGCCCTCACCGGACGTCGTGTCGGGTCGGCGCGCATCGAGCTGACCGGGATCGTGCGCGAGCGCGAGGCCCGGGTCCGTTGACGAGGAGAACCCCATGAGCAGCAGTCCCGTCGAACGTCGGTTGCGTCGCCGCAGCGTGCACCGTTCCCGGTCCACGGCGGTGTCCGTGGCGTTGGTGGTGCTCGTGCTGGTCGCGGCGTGGATCGGCACCGAGTCGGTCCTCCGAGCGGTCGGGGCGGCGCCACTGCTGGCCGACCCGCAGACCGCGGTCGACGCCGCACTCCAGCCGGACCAGACCTTCGTCACCCTGATCGAGGTCATCGCCGCGGTGCTCGTCATCGCGGGTGTGGTCCTCGTCGTCCTGTCCCTGAAGCCCGGCCGCCAGCACCGCGCAGTGGTGCCGCACGACCGCGGCGCCGTGGTCATCGACTCGTCGATCATCGCGTCGACCGCCCGGAACGCCGCCGGCGTCGCCGCCGGCGTGCCCGACGCGCACACCACCGCGAGCGCCCGTGGTGCCCGCACCGAGGTGCACGTCGTCCCGATGTCCGGCATCCCGGTGGACTCGGCAGCCGTCGAGCGCGCCGTCGCCGAACACCTGGGCCGCCTGGACGACCGGTTCGGCCGCCAAGTCACCGTCCGTGTCAGCGAGAAGGGCGCACTGTCATGACCTCGAGCAACCGCACCCTGAACCGGATCATCCTGTTCGTGCTCGGACTCGTTGCCGTCGTCATCGGCCTGGCCATGGGCGCCGGAGTCCTGCCGGTCGTCCGTGATGCGCTGCAGCCGTCCCTGACGTTCCCCGATCGCGTGGAGGTCCCCGCGACGTCCCTGTGGATCGTCGCCGCGGCCTGCCTCGTCGTGGTCGTCCTCGCCCTCGTCTGGGTCGTCACACGCGGCCGTGGCGGCACCGCCGTCGCCGTCCGTGAAGCCCAGGGCGACGACGAGGTCACCGTCAACGTGGCCCTCGTCCGCGACGTCATCGACCACGAACTGGCCGGCGTGCACGACGTCGTCTCGTCGAAGGTCGACATGTACACGGTGCGCAAGCAGCGAGCCGCACGGCTCCGTGTCGCGGTCCGCCGCGGCGGGGACGCGGTCACGGTCCTCGACGCCGTCGACTCCGCGATCGCCACTCTCGACCGGACCCTCGGTCGTGAGGTGCCGATCCTGGTCCACCTCACCGGCGGCACGCGCTCGGCCCTCTCGAAGGCCAGGCGCGTCGTCTGACGGACGTGTCACGGGCCTCCCGGCCGCGGCACCACCAGCACCACCCTCACCACCAACCGCGGTCGAACGCTCGACCAGCTGACACGACGGGGCTCGCGCGCGTTCGAGCGCGATGCCCCGTCGTGCGCTCACGGCCCGCTCGATCCGAGGAGGAGAGCATGCAGAACGACACCCGAACCGACACGCTCGTGCAGCACGACCCGCACGCGTCCGCGCAGCGCACCCCCGTTGACCTGCCCGCGTCCCTGACCGCCCCGCTCCCCGAGGACGCCGCGGCCGTCACCGTCGCCGCCCGGACCGCAGCGGTCACGGCCCTCGGCGTCGACGGGGTCCACCACCTCGGCGGGCTCACCGAGCGTGCGGCCGACCAGGTCCGCAGCCGACTCGGACGCAGCGGCAGCGCGCTCGGGGTCCGCGTCGACGACTCCGACGGCACGCTCGACGTCTCGGTCGCCGTCGTCGTCAGCTACCCGCACCCCGTGATGGAGGTCGCGGCCGAGGTCCGCACGAAGGTCCGTGCCGCTCTCGTCCAGCTCGCCGAACTGCCAGACCACGTCGAGGTCGGCGTCCGCGTCCTCGACGTGCACGGCCCGTTCGACGACGAGCCTCAGGCGCTCGATGAAGCCGTCGAGTCCGCGCGCGGCGCGGCGTCGGACGCGGCGGACGACGTGCGCCGTGCGGCCGAGACCGTCCGCGCCGACACGCACGAGGACGCGGCTCCTGCCGACACCACAACCGCCCGACCGTGACGTCCTGGGCCGAGCGGCGGGATCCGCCGTCAGGTGGCCGCCGCCCGCCGCAGGCCGCGCGGGGTCTGGGTCGCGATCGGCTCGGCAGATCGTGCCAGCGACGTCTGGCCGGTCGTCTCCGGCCGCTGGTCTCGCTTCGTCGGCCGACGCTGCCCGCCAGAGATTGTCCGCTGAGCGCATCGCTGACTGTGTAGTGTGCCTAACTACTTTCCCGAGAGCAGAGTGGAGCGGTACATGCAGCACCTCGGAAGGACCGGTCAGATGCACTCGACGCCCGCGAGCAACTCATTCGTGGACGGGGACACCCCGACCGAAGCCATCGACATGACCGCTCTGTTCGCAGAGCAGTCGCGTGACGGTCTGCTCGAGAGCATCTGATCGGCACCACTGGTCAGCAACTGACCGGTACCGCCCGTCCGGGAGCGTCGAACTCGACCGCTCCGCCGCCCCTCCGGGCGGCACACCTGCTCCACAACGGCACCTCACGGTGCCCGTCCTGAAAGGCACTCCCATGAGCTTCCTCGGCTTCATCCTGCTCGGCCTCATCGCCGGCGCCATCGCCAAGCTGATCCTCCCCGGTCGCCAGGGTGGCGGCTGGATCGCCACGCTCGTCCTCGGTGTCATCGGCGCCCTCATCGGCGGCTGGCTCGGCGGCCTCATCTTCAACGTGGGCTACGACGGCTTCTTCAGCATCCAGTCGTGGATCATCGCGATCGTCGGTGCGATCATCGTCCTCCTCATCTGGGGTGCGATCACCGGTCGTCGCGGCGCCCGCGCCTGACACCCTCCCCGGCGCTCGTCGCCGGACCGGAGAGCCCCGCACCGACCGGTGCGGGGCTCTTCGTCGTCGGTGGCGCGTCTGTCGGTGGTCCACGGCATGCTGGGAGTGCATGGACTCAGTCGAACAACCCCTGGTGCACGTCGACCGTCGCGGCATCGCCGTCGACGAAGCGGTCGCGTTCTACGAAGGTGTCTACTCGAGCCAGGACATCCACATCGGGGACGCTGCGTCCGAGGGGTTCTCGTGGCGGTACCGGGCGGTCGGGGACGACCACGTCACGGTCGGCACCTCGTCCGTCGCTGCCCGCCGCTGGGGGACGATCGACCCCGGTGACGACTACGTGCTGGCATGGGCCTCCGCGCCGGGGATCCTGCTCGACACCGGTTCATCCGACCCCGTCGAGATGCTGCCGGGCGTCCCGGTGATGTACCCGGCCGGGCGGGACTTCACGTTCCGCGCGGCACCGACCGTGCAGCACGTCATCCGCTTCGACCGGACGTTCCTGCAGTCCGTCGCCGCCGCGCGCCAGGGGGACCTGCCGGCACCGCTGCAGTTCGCACGCCACCCGGACCCCGCGGCACTCCGACAGCTCCGCGCGGTGGTGTCGGCGTCGGCCGCGGCGCTGTTCGACCCCACGACCGGTCGCGACCGACGCTCGGCACTCGACACGACCGTCGCAGAGGCCGTCGTCGGCACCTTCGACGCTCGTCCCGTCCCGCCGACGGGGCTGCTCAGTGCCGGACCGGCGACCATGCGGCTCGCGCAGGAGTGGATGGTGGCGAACGCCCGTCGGCCGATCACGATCACGGACGTCAGTGTCGCCGCCGGGGTCGCCGTGCGGTCCCTGCAGGCGTCGTTCCGTCGGCACACCGGAGCGTCCCCGATGCACTTCCTGCGCCAGGTCCGGCTGCACCGGGTACGCGCCGAGCTCAGCGCAGCCGACCCGGACACCGCCACCGTCGCGCAGATCGCCGTCGGCTGGGGCGTCGGGCACCTCGGCAGGTTCTCGGGCGCCTACGCGGCCACGTTCGGAGAGCCGCCGTCGGCGACGCTCCGCCGCCGTCGGAGCGTGTGACGGGCCTGCCGTCGGCTCAGCCCGCTCGGTCGGACCGTGCGTCGTCACCGCCGGCGCGCGGCCGCCGTCCGACCGGCCCGGAGCGCTGCCGGTGCGCGGACCGGACACCGTGTCCAGCGGGCGTACTCCACGGGCCGCGCGGCTTGGTCGGGCGGGGTGCGCGGGGGATGCTGTCCCTGCGCCTCCGAACCCTTCGGGTCGGGCGCACCAGCAGGAAGAGCGCACCGTGAACGAGCGCGTCCGACCCTCCCTCCACGAACTCCGGCTGCAGGCCGACGAATGGCACCGCCGCGGGCTCAGCCACCCCGACGAGATCGACGCGATGGTCTCCCGCCGCACGGCCGGGTCGACACCCGCCGAGCCCACCTACGCCGACTTCTTCACCGTCGTCTGACCGACCCTCGCACCGGCGTCCGACTGCGTGCGTAGGCTCGGCGACATGTCCGACTTCTCCGCAGACCAGGCCGCCGTCGTCCGCATCGAGCGCTCCGAAGAGGGTCGGTGGGACCTCACGCTCGTGAGCGACAGCGGTGTCGCGATCGGCCACGGCGTGCACCTGTTCGACCGGTCGCAGGACGACGGCGTCGACGAGCTCGCGGCCGCGCAGCAGTTCGTCGGGGGGTACGGCTGGCGCTTCGAGGGCGACGCCGTGCAGCAGGACGGCGCAGATGCGTTCTGGGCACCGCTGATCCGCACCTGAGCGGTCCTCTCCACGGTCCGGGTACAGCCCGGACATCCGCGTTCTGCGGATGAGATGATGGCTGCGTGCCACCGATCCACCACGACAACGGGTTCCGCAGACAGCGGTTCACGGACGCGGGCGGCTCGGACTACACGGCGATCTTCCGCTCCGAGTACTCCGGCCAGGACCTCCGGCGCGACACGACCGTCGCCACCGACACCTTCGCGGCCGAGGGCACACGGTACGAGTACTTCGTCATCGGTGACGACGACCTGACGCTCCGCACCATGAACGCCCGCGGTGGCCGTCGCGGTGGCGTCATCGGACCGCGCGACGACCACGTGGTGTTCTGGCTGCAGCGCGGTCGCCTCGAGATGCACTTCGCGGACCGGTCACGCGTGATCGAACCGGGCAGCCCGTACATCGCGTCCGCGTCCGAGGCGTACCGCTTCGCATCCGAGGAGACCGTCTACAACGGCGTGCACATCTCCGATGCCTTCCTCCGCAAGACCGCGGGGGAACTCGGGTACCCGATGCCCGACGGGCCGGTCCTGTTCGACCAGCAGGACGAGCGGGTCGCCCGTCACGAACCGCTCCGTCGGCTGCTCGGCGAGGTCAGTCCGACCCTGATGGACGACCGGGTCCGCGGCGCGATGCGGACGGCCCTGAACCGACGGCTCGCGACCGTCGTCCTCGACACCTTCCCGCTCCGGGACCGCGGTGACGACGTCCCGACCGCCAGTCACCTGCGGGACGCCATCGCCTTCGTCGAGGAGCACGCCCGAGACCGACCCTCGGTGCCCGCCATCGCCGCCGCCGCGGGCCTGAGCGAGCGCGGCCTGCAGGAGGTCTTCGCGCGCACGCTCGGCGTCACGCCGAACGGGTTCCTCCGCGACCAGCGGCTGGACGAGGTCCGGCGGGAGCTCCTCCGCGGAGCGTCACCGAACAGCGTCCTGGAGGTCGCACGCCGCTGGCGGTTCACGAACCCCAGCCGCTTCGCGACCGCCTACCGTGCCCGGTTCGGGGAGGGCCCTTCGGCGACGCTCCGGGCGGCCACCGCGCAGCGCCCCGACGGCCGGTCCTCGTGGCGCATCCGCCAGGCGGTGGGCTACATCGAGGCGCACCTCGACGACGGCTGCACGGTCGCCGACATCGCCGCGGCCGCCGGCTTGCGCCCCCGCCGGCTCCAGCAGCTCTTCAAGGAGGAACGGGGCACCACGCCGACCGCCTTCCTCCGCGACCTGCGCGCGCTCCGCCGGTCCGGCGACCGCTCCTGAGCAGCGCTCTCGGGTGTCGGTCGCGGGGTGACCGGCTCCGGACGGGAGGCTTGGATCACAGCCGTCACGTGCCTCCCGTTCGGCCGTCCGGCCGTCCGGCCGTCCGGCCGTTCGGCCGTCCGGCCGACCGCGACGTCCTGGGTCCGGGCTGCGTCCCCTGTCGGCCGGCCTTCCGCAGGCGCCTCGGGCCGTCAGCGATCGGTGACGAGCGCGACCATCTCGGCGACGACGGCGCGGAGGCGCGTGGCCAGGTCCGCCTGGTCCAGCACGGTGAAGCGGTGCGCGACCTCCGTGAGGGCCGACATCACCAGGGCGACGGCGGTCCGGGCGGTGTCCTCGTCGGTCCGCGTGGTGACGGCGGCGACGAGCGACTTCCGGGACTCGGCCATCCAGCGCATCACCATCGGCGTCATCTCCGGGCGGCGGACCAGCAGCTCCTTCGTGCGGGCGCGGTCCGCGGAGAGCGGGACGGTGTGGGCGACGAGGTCGCAGACGTCGTCGACGAGTGGCCCGTCAGCGGCGGCGAACCGGTCGCGGACGGAGTCGGGGACGTCGACGGTGTCGAGACCGATCGCGGCGTGGGCCTTCGACGAGAAGTAGTTGAAGAACGTGCGCGGGGAGACGTCGGCGTCGGCGCAGATCTGCTCGACGGTGACGCCGTCCAGGCCGTGGTCGGTGATGCGGGTGAGAGCCGCGTCGTGGATCGCCTGCCGGGTCTGCTGCTTCTTGCGTTCGCGGAGCGTGCAGGGCTCGGTGTTGCCGTCGACCGCAGGGCTGTCGTGTGCGGGTGCTGCCGTGGGGGACACGGGCGACCTCCGGTGGGGGAGAAGTGGGGCGGGCCGCCCGCGCTGCCGGTCGGGACCGGTGTGCGCGGGCGGCCCGGGTGGTCACCGACGCTGGGTCGGTGTGGATCCGGTCATCGGACCGGTGAAGGAGCCGGCTTCGGCCGCGGCCAGGCCGGCGTCGGCCTCGAGCTGTGCCTCGGCGGACATGTCCGCCTGCTCCTGCAGGGCCGAGCGCTGGCGCAGCGGCGGCACCTTGAAGAACCAGGTGAGCACGAACGCGAGCAGGATCACGCCGAGTCCGACCCAGTAGATCGTGACGGACGAGGCGTTGAAGCCGGCCATGAACGGGCGGGTCAGCCGGGAGTCGGCTCCGGTCAGGAACGAGGTGTCGTTCGTGGCCGAGGCGCTCGAGTCGCCGTTCGCGCCCTCGTCGATCTGCTTGACGAGGTCGGGGACGACCTGGTCGACCCAGTAGGTGCGCTGTCCGGCGTCGGTCCAGTCGACCGCGAGCCGTCCGTCGACGACGCTGGCGTGCGCCCGGTCGGCAGCCGTCGCGAGTGCGGTGGCCTCGGCCTGCGGGGTGGCGTCGGCGACCTGCTGGGCGATCACGGTGGGGGCGGCGGCCGCCGGGATCGTCCCGGCGGTGACCTGCGCCTGGACCGCGGCAGTGACCTGCTGGGTGACGGCCTGGTCGGCGGCCTGCTTCGCGGCGGTGGTGCCGCGGGCGAGCCCGGAGTCGATCTCGTCCTGGATCGGGTCGACGATCGGGTCCCAGATCTGGTCCATCACGCCCTGGTTGGCCTTCGCGCTGGCGACGGTCGGGTTGAGCGCCGCGTCGAGTGCGTCGGTCAGGTCGGCCTTGTTCGCGGTGGCGTGCACGATGTTGGCGGGCATCACCGAGAACAGGATCGAGAGGAGCACGGCGGTGCCGAGCGTGCCACCGATCTGGCGGAAGAAGGTCGCCGAGCTGGTCGCGACGCCCATGTCCTTGGCCTCGACGGAGCCCTGTGACGCGAGCGTCAGGGACTGCATGACCGAACCGAGTCCGAGACCGATGAGGAACATGCCGATCATCAGGAACCAGAGCGGCTTGTCGATCGTCATGAAGGTCAGGACGACGTAGCCGGCGGACACCAGCGCGGTGCCGATGACCGGGAAGATCCGGTAGCGGCCGACGCGGGCGACGATCTGACCCGAGGTGATCGAGGCGATCATCAGGCCGCCGACCAGGGGGAGCGTGGCGAAGCCGGACTCGGTCGGGCTGAGACCGACGACGATCTGCAGGTACAGCGGGATGGTCAGCATGGCGCCGAACATCGCGAAACCGACGAGGAAGCCGATGACGGTCGCCATCGAGAACGTGCCCGAGCGGAAGAGCTTCAGCGGGATGATCGCCGCGTCGCCCATCTTCGACTCGATGAGCAGCAGTGCGACGAGGCCGACGGCGCCGATGACGTAGCAGGCGAGTGCGGCGGGGGAGCCCCAGCCCCAGGTGCGGCCCTGTTCTGCGACGAGCAGCAGCGGGACGAGGGTGACGATGACCGAGGCCGCGCCCCACCAGTCGACGACCGGCTTGTCCCGCTTGTCGTGCACCTTGGGCAGGTGCAGGAACACGATCACCATGGCGAGCGCGGCGATGCCGATCGGCACGTTGATGAGGAGCACCCAGCGCCAGCCGGTGATGAAGAGGATCTCGGACGCGCCGGCGAGCAGGCCGCCGATGAGCGGGCCGATGACCGAGGAGATACCGAAGACGGCGAGGAAGTAGCCCTGGTACTTCGCGCGCTCACGCGGGGCGAGGATGTCGCCCATGATCGCGAGCGGCAGCGACATCAGCGCGCCGGCCCCGATGCCCTGGACCGCGCGGAAGGCGGCGAGCATGAGCATCGACGTGGACATCGACGACAGCACGGCGCCGACGATGAAGACCACGATGCCGAAGATGTAGAGCGGCCGGCGGCCGAAGATGTCGGAGAGCTTGCCGTAGATCGGCGTCGCGATCGTCGAGGTGATCAGGTAGGCGGTGGTGACCCAGGCCTGCTGGTCGAGACCGTGCAGGTCGTCCCCGATGGTGCGGATCGCGGTGCCGAAGACCGTCTGTCCGAGGGAGGACAGGAACATGCCCGCCATCAGCCCGTAGATGACGAGCAAGATCTGACGGTGGGTCATCAGGGGTTGCTGACCGGGCGCACCGGGGGTGGCGGCGCTCCGGCCCGGCACCGGCGTCTGTGCGGTGGCTGTTGACAATGCGGGTCCTTCTGGTTCGACGTGCCGGACGGCGAGTGCGCCGTCGGGCGGAGGCGAGGCGGGTGCGGGGGCCACGGAGGGGCCGCTGCGCAACCTGAAACCTTGCAGGCTCCGCAACTTTACATCCGTTGCGTTCTGCAAGCAACTAGTTGGCGCGTCGTACGATGTCGCCGTGCCCGAGGACGACCGGAACGACGACGACCGAGCCGAGGCCGAGCGGCTGCTCCGCCGACAGCTCGACCGGCTCTGGGTGCGGCAGACCCTGCGCACCGTGCTCATCGAGCAGTCCGGCGGCCTC
This sequence comes from Curtobacterium sp. MCPF17_047, assembly GCF_003234045.1. Taxonomy (NCBI): domain Bacteria; kingdom Bacillati; phylum Actinomycetota; class Actinomycetes; order Micrococcales; family Microbacteriaceae; genus Curtobacterium; species Curtobacterium sp. MCPF17_047. The sequence goes on from NZ_QKSF01000011.1 coordinate 123,134, forward strand.
GACCCGACCGCGCGGGTGATCCTCCGAGCCGTCGAGCGACTGGGGGAGGTCCGCTCGACCGCCGTCGCGGAACGCACCGGACTGTCGCGCCCGGTGGTCAGTCGGCGGATCGCGGGGCTCGTCGAGGCCGGGTACGTCCGCACCGCCCCGGACCCGGACGACGGCCGCGCGGCCCTGCTCGGCCTGGCGCCGGCCGGACGCGCCCTGCTGGACGGGCTCGACGCGCAGGGTGACGCCGTGTTCGACGACGTCACGAGCGTCTTCCGCGGCGACGAGTTGCGCGACTTCGCCCGGCTCCTCACCCGGTTCAACGACCGTGCCGCCGCGGTGCTCGGCGCTGGCGGCGAGGGCGAGGGTGGGGGCATCGGGGATGCGGGTACCGCGGGCACCGACACCGCGGACGGAGAACCGGCTCCGTAGCGGAGTCCCCCGGCTCAGGCCAGGCCGGCCAGGACCCGGTCGACGACCTCGGCCGGCCCGCCCTCGCCGTGCTGCGCCCACCAGGTCAGCGCCGCGTCCGCCGCCGCCGCGAAGACCGCGCAGCGCACCCGGACGTCGAGGTCGTCCTCGGACACCCCGTCCCGCCCGGCCACGAACGTGACCAGCGTCCGTTCGAGCTCGGTGACGAAGAAGGCCCCCTCCTGCGCGAGACTCGGGTTCGCCCGGATCACGCGGAGCCGTCGACGCGTCACCTCGACGGCGTCCTCCGGGAAGGTCGCCGCGATCCGGTACGAGGCGCGGAGGGCGGTCGCCGACGGCTCGTCGTCCGGTCGCTCGTCGAGGGCGTCCTCGAACCGTTCCCGGAAGGCGTCGAGGCCGCCCCACACCAGCGAGCCCTTGGTGGGGAAGAGCCGGAACAGGGAGCGTCGACTGATCCCGGCCTCGGACGCGACGTCGTCCATCGAGACGGCGTCGTACGTGCGCTCGTCGAACATCCGGAGCGCGACGAGGGACACCACGTCCGGGTCGATCGTGCGGGGACGGCCCGTGGTGCGGTCGCTCATGGCTCCCTTTCGGCACTGAGTGCTACAACTGTGGTGCGCAGGCAGCGCGACGCAAGGAGGAGACACCATGACCGACACCACCGCCGGACGGTTCGCCGGCTCGACCATCATCGTCACCGGAGCGGGATCCGGCATCGGACGCGCCACGGCCACCCGCATCGCGCAGGAGGGCGGCCGCGTCATCGCCACCGACGTCGTCGCCGACCGCCTCGATGCGCTCCGCACCGAACTCGCGGGCCTCGACGTCGAGACCGTGGTCGGGGACGTCGCCGCGAGCGACACCATCGACGCGCTCATCGCCGCCGCCGGTGACCGCATCGACGGGCTCGCGAACGTCGCCGGGATCATGGACGCCTTCCTGCCGCCGGACGAGGTCGACGACGCCACCTGGGAGCGTGTCTTCAGCGTCAACGTCACCGGCCCGATGCGCCTGACCCGCGCCGTGCTGCCGCTGATGATCGCGGCCGGCAAGGGCTCCGTCGTCAACGTCGCGTCCGAGGCAGCGCTCAAGGCCTCCGCCGCGGGCGCGGCCTACACGTCGTCCAAGCACGCCATCGCCGGGTACACGAAGAGCGTCGCGTTCTTCCACGGACCCCAGGGCATCCGCGCCAACGCGGTCGCTCCGGGTGCGGTCGCGACCAACATCGAGGCGCCGATGAAGAGCGAGTACGCGGCCCGCCGGGTCGGCCCGATCATGCAGACCACCATCCCGCCGGTCGCCCAGCCGGAGCAGCTCGCCGCCGCCATCACGTGGCTGCTCAGCGACGACTCCGCGAACGTCAACGGGGCCGTCCTGCCGAGCGACGGCGGCTGGTCCGTCGTCTGAACCGACCCCGTGACGGCCGGGAGGCACGTGGCGAGACCGCCCCGCGCCTCCCGTCTGTCTGGGGCCCGGGCCGAAAACGGGATACCGTTCCTCTATGAGCACCGAGAACACCACCCCCGCCGAAGCCGTCGACGAGGAGCCCGTGATCACCTTCGCCGACCTCGGGCTCAGCGAACCCGTCCTCAAGGCCGTCAAGGACATCGGGTACGAGACCCCCTCCGCCATCCAGGCGGCCACCATCCCGATCCTGCTCGAGGGCCGCGACGTCGTCGGCCTCGCCCAGACCGGTACCGGCAAGACGGCCGCCTTCGCGCTGCCCGTCCTGTCCCGCATGGAGTCCGGCGCGAAGCTGCCGCAGGCGCTCGTGCTGTCCCCGACCCGTGAGCTCGCGCTCCAGGTCTGCGAGGCGTTCGAGCAGTACGCCTCCCACATGAAGAACGTGCACGTCCTCCCCGTCTACGGCGGTCAGGCGTACGGCGTCCAACTCTCCGCCCTCCGTCGCGGCGTCGACGTCGTCGTGGGCACGCCCGGTCGCATCATGGACCACATCGCGAAGGGCACGCTCGACCTGTCCGAGCTGAAGTACCTGGTGCTCGACGAGGCCGACGAGATGCTCAAGATGGGCTTCGCCGAGGACGTCGAGACGATCCTCGCCGAGACGCCGGACACCAAGCAGGTCGCGCTGTTCTCGGCCACGATGCCCGCGCAGATCCGACGCATCTCGAAGCAGTACCTGAACGACCCCGCCGAGATCACGGTGAAGGCCAAGACCACCACCTCGGCGAACACGACGCAGCGCTACCTCGTCGTGTCGTACCCGCAGAAGGTCGACGCACTCACCCGCATCCTCGAGGTCGAGGACTTCGAGGGCATGATCATCTTCGTCCGCACCAAGAGCGAGACCGAGACCCTGGCCGAGAAGCTCCGGGCCCGCGGGTACGCCGCCGCCGCCATCAGCGGTGACGTCGCTCAGGCCCAGCGCGAGCGGACCGTCAACCAGCTGAAGTCCGGCAAGCTCGACATCCTGGTCGCCACCGACGTCGCCGCCCGCGGCCTCGACGTCGACCGGATCACGCACGTGGTGAACTTCGACATCCCGATCGACACCGAGTCCTACGTGCACCGCATCGGTCGCACCGGGCGTGCCGGCCGTTCGGGTGCCGCGATCAGCTTCGTGACCCCGCGCGAGCGTCGCCTGCTCACCGCGATCGAGAAGGCCACCCGTCAGCCGCTCACGCAGATGCAGCTGCCGAGCGTCGAGGACGTCAACTCCACGCGTCTGACCCGCTTCGACGACGCCATCACCGCGGCGCTCGAGCAGCAGACCCGCGTCAGCGCGTTCCGCGACATCATCGCCCACTACGTCGAACACCACGACGTGCCGGAGTCCGACGTCGCCGCGGCGCTCGCCGTCGTCGCGCAGGGCGACACCCCGCTGCTCCTCGACCCGGCCGACGACCGTGCCCGCCAGCAGATCGAGCGCGACGAGCGCCGCAGCCGTGACGACCGCCCCGCGCGGGACGGCGACCGCGAGCGTGACGGTGGTGACCGTCGTCGTCGTTCGGTGCCGATGACCGCCTACCGCATCGAGGTCGGCCGTCGCCACCGCGTCGAGCCGCGCCAGATCGTCGGCGCACTCGCGAACGAGGGCGGGCTGCGTCGCGACGACTTCGGTGCGATCCAGATCCGCCCGGACTTCTCGGTCGTCGAGCTGCCGTCGGACATGGGCTCGGACGTCCTCGACCGTCTGCGCGACACCCGGATCAGCGGCAAGCTCATCGAGATCCAGCCGGACCGTCGTGGCAGCATCCGTCGCGACAGCGGCACGCGTCGTGACGGCGCCCCCTACGGCGACCGGGGCTCGCGAGACGACCGCGGCGGCTACGGCGACACCCGCAAGCCGCGGCAGACCCGCGACGACCGCGACTGAGACGGTCGCGCGCTGATGCGCGCATCCGCCTGACGGGAGGCCCGACACCAGCTGGTGGCGGGCCTCCCGTCATGTCTGTGGAGAACCTGGTCCGTCGGCTCTGCGAGCCGGTATGGTGGACGACGTCAGAGCCTCCGGGGGATCTTCTGCGCGGGGGTGCAGGTACGAAGAGAATGAGGGGTTCACCATGTCGCGTGTGCTTTCGACCGAACAGGCGAAGACCGCCATCCGTCAGATCCAGTCCATCGTGAACGGTGGGTTCACGGACCAGATCTCGCAGCTCGACGCCCAGGGGCGCATCCTGTCCGACTCGAACGTGTGGGACGGCCCGCTGGCGTCGAACTTCCGTGGGTCGACCTGGCCCGAGACGAAGGCTGCGCTGGACAAGGCGAAGACCGAACTCGAGCAGCTCCGCACGCAGCTCGACAAGATCTCGCAGGACATCTTCACCGCGGGTGGCGGCGCGTAAGCAGCTGCTCGGACAGCGCCCGGGCCGTCGACCAGTTCGACGGGCCGGGCTGCTGTCGTCTGCAGGGGTCGTGTCACGTGCACGACCAGCACCACCACGACCAGCACCACCAGCACGATCAGCACGATCAGGACGACGACCGGGGGACGGCACATGAGCGACTTGCACGGGGCAGCACCACTCGAGTTCGACAACGCGACGGCCGACGCGCTCATCGCGGAGCTGACGTCCACCGCCGATGCGATCGAGGGTCAGTCCGCCAGCCGCTCGTCGTACGTCACCACCGCGGCGACGGACTTCCGGGGACACTTCGCCGACCTCTTCGGTCAGAACGCCACGACCGCCGCGACCGACGCCACCCGGCTCACCGGGACCCTCCGCGACGTCGCGGGCTGGGTCCGGATCCTGAAGACCGCGGCGGAGCAGGAGAACGCCCGACGCAAGCGTGCTCGCGACTGGCAGAAGGAACACGACGAACGCAACCTGCTCGAGGTCGGCCACGACTGGCTGTTCGGTGAGGACAAGCCGCCGTCGGAGGCCCCGGAGCCCGAGCCGGTGTTCCAGGCGAGCACCCCACCCGCCGGCACGCGTCAGACGCCCACTCCGGGTTCCGGTGGCGGCGGGAGCGGCGGGACGTCCTCCGCCCGGCCGGCCGACCTCCGCTCCTTCGCCACGGGGTCGTCCGACCTCAACGGGCAGCTGACGGGCCGCGGTTCGGCGCTCCGTGGCAAACTCGACGACTTCGCCAGCCGCTGCAAGTGGGGGTCGATCAGCGCGCACGGGGTCGCCACCGCGATCGACGGCTGGTTGACCGCCAACGACGCCGACGTGACGTGGGCGAACACCGTCGCGGCGGCGTTCGAGGCAGCGGGCGGCAGCGGTTCGGTGTCGACGGTGTCCGACGTCGCCCTCGCGGCCGCGCTGCAGGGGGCCGGGGTCTCCGCCGAGCGGTCCGGCCTGACGATCGAACCCCCGCAGGCCTTCGGTGCGCCGCCCACGACGGGCTACTCCCTGGACCCGGTCAACACCGCGACCGGCAACTTCCTCGAGTCGGAACTCGACCTCGGCTTCACCGGGGCGTCCGAGCAGCTCCGGCTCACCCGCATGTACAACTCGCTCGACGACCGCGTCGGGGTGTTCGGCCGCGGATGGGCCTCCGTCCTCGAGACCGGTCTGGCCGTCGACGACGAGGGTGCGACCCTGACCCAGGCCGACGGCCGGGTGCTCCGGTTCCCGCGGGACGGCGAGGGCTGGCACCGCGCCGTCGGTGAGTACGTCCGACTCACGCACGAAGGCGATCAGCTCGTCGTCCGCGACTCCGACGGTGGATGGTGGGCGTTCTCCCCGTCCGGCACCTGGCTCGCCGCCGGCACCGGTCCTGGTACGACGGTCCGGGTCGAGCGGAGCGCCGACGGCACCGTCTCCCGTCTCGCGAACGAGCGCGGACGCTGGATCGACGTCGAGTCGCTGGACGGTCGGATCGTCGTGGCCCGCGGCTCGGACGGCCGCCGGGTCGAGTACCAGTACGACGACGCCGGACAGCTCACGCACGTGCACGCCCCGACGGGCACCCGCACCTACGAGTGGGACGACGACGGCCTGGTCGTCGCGGTCGTCGACGAACACGGCGTGGTGGAGGCCCGCAACACCTACGACGACCGCCGCCGCGTCGTCGAGCAGGTCACCCCGCACGGCCGCACCGTGCGCTTCGCCTACCTGCCCGGACGCGTCACCGTGGTCTCCGACCCGGACGGCTCCCGGTCGAACACGTGGATCGCGGACGCGAAGGGCCGACTCGTGGGGGTCGTGGACACCGACGACGCCCGCCAGTCGATGCACTACGACGCACGCGGTCGCCTGGTCTCGGTCACGGACCGCGACGGCTCGGTCACCGTCCACGCCATCGACGACCGCGGCCGCCGGACCCGGACGGTCACGCCGTCGGGTGCGGACATCACCTACGGGTACGACGACCAGGACCGCGTGACCACCGTCGTCACCGAGACCGGGTCCGTCGTGACCTACGAGTACACCGGTGACGACCGTGACCCGTCGGTCGTCGTCGACCCCGAGGGCGGGCGCAGCGAACTCACCTGGGAACGCGGACTGCTCCGGCGCGCGGTCGACCCCACGGGCGTCGCCGTCGAGCTCGAACACGACGAGCACGGCGAACTCGTGGCGACCCGTAACGCACTCGGCGACGTCCTGCGCATCGAGCGAGACGCCGCCGGACGACCGACCGCGGTGACCACCCCCTCCGGTGTCCGCACCGAGTACCGGTTCGACGCGGCCGGACGCCTGACCTCACGTCGCGACGCCGACGGCGCCGAGTGGACCTTCGAACACGAGGGCTCCCGGATCGTCGCCGTGACCGACCCCACCGGTGCCCGCACGGCCTACGGGTACGGGGCGAACGGTGAGGCCGAGCGCACCACCGACCCGCTCGGACGCACCATCACCCGCACGTTCGACGACCTCGGCAACGTCGCCGCGCTCGAACTGCCCGACGGCGGTCGCTGGAGCTTCGTGCACGACCCGCTGTCCCGGCTGCGCGAGACCGTCGACCCGGACGGCAACGTCTGGCGACGCGACCACGACCGGAACGGTGCACTCACCGGGATCACCGACCCCACGGGCGTCAGCGTGGAGGGCACCACCGACGTCGCCACGGGCATCGCGACGTTGCGGGACGCCTTCGGCACCACGACGGTCCGCCACGACGCGTACGGCCGACCGGTCGAGACCACCGGCGACGACGGCGGCGCTGAACTGGTCACCTACGACCGCTGCGGTCGGCCCGTCGAACTGGTCGACGGCGAGGGCGGTCTGACCCGACTCGAGCGCGACCTGGCCGGCCGGGTGACCGCCGTCGTCAGCCCCACCGGCGCCCGGACGACCTACGAGTACGACGCCTGCGGTCGACCGTCCGCCAGCACCGACCCGCTCGGTGGACGGACCGAGCTCGGGTACGACGCCGACGGGCGCATCGTCACCAGGACCCTGCCGACCGGTGACGTCGAACGCACCACCTACGACGCCGTCGGACGGGTGACCACGCGGATCACCCCCGGCGCCGGCACGGCCCGCTACCGCTGGGACGGCGCCGGCCGACTGGTCGGCGTCCAGGACGTCCGATCCGGGCAGCGCCGGTTCCGCTACGACGCCGCCGGGCAGCTCGTCGAGGCGGTCAACGGACTCGGAGGCGTGACCCGGTTCACACACGACCTCCGCGGTCGGGTGACGAGCGTCACCGACCCGCTCGGCGGCGTGACGACCTACCGGTACGACGGCGCCGACCGGGTCGTCGCCGTGACCGATCCGCTCGGCCGTGAGACCGCGGCCACGTACGACGCCGCCGGCCGCCAGACCGGGCAGACCGACCCCGACGGGCACACCACCACGTGGTCCTTCGACGCCTCGGGGCGACAGCACACCGTCGCGGTCGACGGCCGCACCGTGTCCGAGGTCCGCTTCGACCGTGCCTCCCGCACCGTCGTGGTCACCGACCACAGCGGGGGAGACGGCCGCGCCTTCGACCACGAACTCCAGCACGACGGCCGGGGACTGCTCGTCCGACGCAGCCGCGGTGACCGGTCCGTCACGTGGGAGTACGACGCCGACGGCAACCGCACGGCCCGCACCGAGCCCGACGGCACGCGCACCACCTACCGTCGCGACGCTGCCGGCCGGCTCGTCGGCGTGGAGCGGGTGGGCCTCCCGGTCGTCTCGTTCGTCCTCGACCCCGCCGGACGCCCCGTCCAGGCCGCGGTCGGCGACGTCGTGCACGCCTGGAGCTGGGAGAACGGCCGACTGGTCGCCCACACCACCACGACCACCGACGGCGTCGACACCACCCGGATCGAGCACGACGCCGACGACCGCATCCGTGCCGTGGTGCAGGGCGGGGCGACGACGTCGTACGTGCACGACGACGCCGGACAGCTCATCCGTGCCGAGCACCCCGACGGCACCGCCACCGCATGGGAGTACGACCCCGCCGGCCGCCTCGTCGCCGAGCGGCTGGCGGACCGCCTGCTGCGCCACGAGCACGACGCCGCCGGCACGCTCCTCGCGAGCACCGACGACGCGACGGGCGAACGCGTCGAGTACGTCTCCGACGGGCTCGGTCGCCGCGTCCGTCGCACGGCCACCGACGGTACGACCACGGAGTACGCGTGGGATGACCTCGGCTACCTGGCCGCCGTCGTCGACCGCGACGCTGCGTACGCCGAGACCGGTGCGCACCGACTCCGCGTCGACGTCCTCGGCGAACCGCTCGAGGTCGACGGTGCCGAGACGTGGTGGGACAGCGCGTCCCCGACCCCGTCGCTGCTGTCGATCGGCGGCCTGCACGTCCTCGGCCTCCCGGGCGGCATCACGGCGCTCGGCGACGACTGGGCGCAGCCCACCTGGCGGGCTGCGCGCGCGACCGACACGGCGGACCCGTGGGGTGTGCTCAGCGCGGCCACGGGCCTCCAGGCCGCACCCGCGTTGCCGACCGGCGTCGACCTGACCGCCACCGGCGGACTCGCCGTCGCGGGGCTCGAGTGGCTCGGTGCCCGCGTGTACGACCCGTCAGCCCGCGGGTTCCTGTCGGTCGACCCGCTGCAGCCCGTCATCGGTACCGCCTGGTCCGGCAACCCCTACGCCTACGCGGGGAACGACCCGCTGCACGCTGTCGACCCGCTCGGGCTCCGACCGGCGACGGACGCCGACCTGCAGGCGTACCAGGACGAGCACGGCAGCCACTGGGAGTACGTCGTGGCCGGAGCTGCCGGTGGGTTAGGGGTGATCCTCGGTGTGGGACTGCTCATGACCGGCATCGGTGGCCCGGCCGGTATCGCCCTGATGGCCGCCTCTGGAGGGCTCGTGAGCGGTGCGCTGTCCACGGCTTCACAGAAGGCCCAGCACGGGTCGGTCGACTGGGGCAAGGTCGGTCTCGACACGGCGGTCGGTGCGGTCACCGGCGCGCTAGGCGGCGGTGCCGCGATGTTCGGCAAGGCAGCCATGGCCGCGGCACCGGCAGGTCGAGCAGCTGGAGCAGCTGCCGTCAACGCGGCCGTCAATGGTGGGGTCGGAGCCCTAGGAGGCGCAGGAACCTACCTCGCCGAGCACGGCGGCAAAGTGGAGAACTGGTGGGAGCTTGCCGGTGCCACGGTCGGCGGCGGGCTAGCCGCCGGCGCGAGCGGATTGGCGGGACCCGCTGGTGGAACGATCGCGGCGAGATTCGGACACGACGTGACGGGGCACGTTGCGAACGCCAGCGCTCTGGCCATCACTGGGGTGTCCTCGTCCGTCGGCGAAGCTGCCAAGGAGATCATCTCAGGCGACGACCTGAACCCGTCGAAGATAGCGACGAGTGGTGTCTCCGGGACAGCGCTCTCGGCTGCATTCGCCAAGTGGACGCCGAGCATGCACGGCGTCGACACGCTCGCGCAAGTGCCGTTGTTCCACCCGGGGACGCTCAAGGGAGCGTTGAACCCGATGCGAACCAACACGCGTGCCCTGTGGGGGAGCGCAGGCCTGGGTGCGACTACCGGTGGTGGGTTCGACATGCTGAGCAATGCCCTGACGGGTGGAGATTGATCTTGATGCCGGGCAGCAGAACTGCGAGGCGACCGTTGAAGGACCACGCGCTGGTGTGGCGGGTCACGACGCTGGTGTTCGTCGTCATTGTGGCTACCTGGTTGACCGTTTGGATCGCTCAAGTCCCGGTGGCCAAAGCAGCGGCGGCAGGGGCGATCGGGTTGGCCTACGGGTTCTTGTTGGGCTTCCTCGAACCTCGTCAGGCTCTGATACGAGCGATCATCCCCTTCACGATCCCCGCTGGCTTCATCGTCTTGGTCGGAATCGGCGGTGTCTTCCGCGCATCATCGATGATGTGGCTCCTGACGGCGGCGGTTGCCGTCGAGTACGGCAGATCTGCACGTGGCCGACTCCGCCGAACATCGAGCGATCCGAGCGGCGAAGCGTAGGTCTCGTGTCGTGTCGTGTCGTGCCGTGACCGCGACGTGACAAAGTGTGGTAGCTGCAAGTACATCGGGCGATGAGCAAAGCGAGCGGTGTTCGGCAGTCAGCGCACCTTCATACGCTGCATGTCGCAGTCAGGCCGGAAGGGACTGTACCCAGCGGGTTAAACCGCGGAGTTCCTCATCGTGCAGGATGAGTGGGGGCGGCGTGTCCATAGCAGCCGGAAGCATCAGCAGAGTTTCGGCCGGCACCTGAGTCGTCCACTGCTCCGCTGCTGACGACGGACCAGCGGCCTCCGGCCAGCACAAGAACATCAGTGGTGAGCTCGACGATTCGGCGATTCCCTGCTGCTTCCGCAGGACACGATCGAGATCTGAGACCCGGAACTGCGCACTCAACTGAACAGTACGGACGACGACGGAACGAACCAAGCGTCGTCGTCGACCGACGGCGAGTGGTGCCCACTCAGCTCGGGCAGACGTGCCGAGCCATGGCGCAACTTCGGTCAGCGCCCACGCGGGCGGCTCTGGGCTCTTGATCTGCCGGAGACGATCGAACACCGCTTCAGCATAGGCGTCTGCCCCGGTTGATCGAACTGGTCTGGAGAGGGGAGACCGCTGTCGGCGGGATCAGCGGCGCCCCGGTTGCGGCGGGGATGGAGGTTCAGGCCGCGCCGTAGCGCGGGCCGCCACTGCCGCTTCAGCGTCACGTATGGCCAGCGCGGCAGCAGTCGCAGACAAGGCGCTGGCGCGGACAGCGACTCTCGGGCTCAACGTGTCGGCCAGCGTCGGTGGCGTCACGGGCATCGTCACCGACACCGCGCACCACACTCTCCAGAACAGTGGGTACTACCCGCAATGACGCAGACGAAGCGCTGGCGTGGACAGCGACAGCATCCGGTGAACGTGATCGCGGCGGCGTGCCTGCTGGTCGTGGGTATCGGTGTCCCAGTCGGTGTCGCGGGCGGGCACGCCGCTCTTCTCGCCCCCTAGCTGGCGGTGGGTTTCGTCGCCGGACTCGTCGGGCAGGGAGTGTGTTCGCACTGCTCCGACCCGTGACGGCGTCGTTGCTCCTCGTCGTGGGGATCTTCGGCGCGATGATCCTCTTCACCCGTGTCCTCGACGGGTGGGATGCGGCTCTGCTGCCGTGGATCACGTGCAGTTTTGCCGGGGCGGTCTTCGGCGCGCATCTGCGGTGGATGGTGGAACGTCGCCGCGTCTGACCTGAGGTCAGCGGGGGAGCGTGTGCACCCACTCGCGGAACGAGTTCAGTGCTGGTCCCAGCAGCTGCACCGTCGGCGGCGTCTCCAGCGGATCGACGAGCAGGGTCAGGCTCTCCGCGGGAGCATCGTGGAGCCAACGCCCGGCGGGTGAGTCGTCGGCGGCGTCGTCCGGCCACATCAGGAAGGCGATCGGCGGCTGGTTGACGTTCTCGGCGGTGTTGAGGTCGTGGTCGACGAGCTGCTGGACCTCACGCACCGCGAACACCGGTGAGACCGTGCCGTCGAAGAGCATGACGCCCGGGATGGTCTTGCCCTTGCGGCCGATCGGCAGCGGGACGCACTGCGCCGTGACGCCGTCCGACTGCCAGGGCGCCAGCGTGCTGAGATCGACCGGTTCCGTGTCGCGTCGTGCTCGTCCGAACATGGGGCGAGTCTAGGCTCGCGGTGTGCGGGGGCGGCTGGAACGACTGGCGGACGCGGTCGACGCGATCGTGCCGCTCGTGCGGGAGGTCGACGACGTCGGCGGCCGCAACGCCGAGCGCTTCCAGGCGGCCGCGGACCGGTTGCGGAACGTCCCACTCGGACGAGCGGATCGGAACGCGGTCCTCCGTGATCTCGAGGCCCTGCTCGGGGCCGGGTCCGGACGGCTCTCCGACCGCTACCTGGTGCACGACGACGGCCGACCCGACCTCGAGCGGTCGCGGACGTTCACCGAGCTGGTCGCGCGGATCCGCTCGCAGGCCTGGTGGCTCCGGCACCTGCCGTTCTGACCGCCGTCGTGCACATCGTCGAGCAGCACCTCCGGCGTCCCCAGATCGGGGCGTCGTGCTGACAGGTGCCGCCCCGCTGCGGTAGACAAGACAGCACGCCGGAGTCGACCCGAACGACGCCGAGCGGACGGTGCCGCCCGTGGACCCTGGATCCGCCGATGACACCGTTGCCACACCCGTGCCGGCAACCGCGTGCACGGGGCTTCGGGGATCAGGAGGGGACGCCGTGCACCGCAGGGACGGTTCAACAGGGGTGCGCCGATGACGGCGTTGGACGTCGGCCGACGCGACCGTCGTCGGCTGACCGTCGGCACGCCCCGCCGCCGACTCCTGGCGGTCCGGACCGTCGCCGTGCTCGCCGCGGTGTCCGGCCTGAACTACGTCGGATGGCGCTGGGTCGCCTCGGTGAACTGGCACTCGTGGTGGATCGCCGTGCCGTTGATCCTGGCCGAGACGTACAGCGTGATCGACTCGGTGCTGTTCGCGTTCGGGGCGTGGAAGCTCCGCGAGCGCGGGGAACCACCGACGAAGCCGAGCACCGACGTGACGGTCGACGTCTTCATCACCACCTACAACGAACCGATCGACCTGGTGATGCGCACCGCCCTGGCTGCGAAGGCGATCACGCACCCCCACACGACGTGGATCCTCGACGACGGCAACCGCCCCGAGATGCGCGCCGCTGCCGAGGCCGAGGGGCTCGGGGTGATCACCCGCGGCAAGGACTGGGTCGACCGTCCGCGGCATGCCAAGGCCGGCAACCTCAACAACGCCCTGCTCGCGACGCAGGGGGAGTTCCTGCTCATCCTCGACGCCGACCAGGTACCGGAACCATCGATCCTCGACCGCACCCTCGGGTACTTCAAGGACGAGCGGATGGCCCTCGTGCAGACCCCGCAGTGGTTCGAGAACGTCCCCGACTCGGACCCGCTCGGCAGCCAGGCCCCCCTGTTCTACGGGCCGATCCAGCAGTCGAAGGACGGCTGGAACGCCGCGTTCTTCTGCGGTTCGAACGCCATCCTCCGGCGCGAGGCCCTGATGCAGCTCGGGATCACGCGGTACGTGCGCGAGGTCGAGACCAGTGTCCAGCGCACCATCAAGACCGCGAAGAAGCTCCTCGGCCGCTCCCGTGAGACCGAGACGGACGAGCGTGTCCTCGTCGCCCTCGACGATGCCGAGGCGGTCGTCGACCGTGCCCGTGACGAGGTCGCTGCCGGCGAACCGCTGGGTGACGTGACCTACCGGTTCCAGCGCGGCATCGACGCGATCGCGTTCCGGTTCGCCGCCGCCGACCTCGAGTCGGTGCGCGCCGACCTGCAGGAACTCGCGGCGATGTCGACCGACGCGAACACCTTCGCCGGTCTCGACGACGCCGCGCTCGACGTCCTCGGCCAGCGGGGTGCGTCCCCGGTGGCCGCGATCGAGTCGATCGCGGTGCTCGCGCGTGCCCTCGACGTGGACCGTGACGACGAGGCGCAGGCGATCATGCCGCTGGCCACGATCTCCGTGACCGAGGACATGGCCACCGCGATGCGCCTGCACGGCCTCGGCTGGCGGTCCGCGTACCACGACGAGATCCTGGCCAAGGGGCTCGCGCCGGAGGACCTCGAGACCATGCTCGTCCAGCGACTCCGCTGGGCGCAGGGCACCATGCAGGTCTTCTTCCGCGAGAACCCCCTGGTGCAGAAGGGCCTGTCGTTCGGGCAGCGCCTGATGTACTTCTCGACGATGTGGAGCTACCTGTCCGGCTTCGCCGCCGTGGTCTACATCGCCGCCCCGGTGCTCTGCCTGTCGTTCGGCGTCGTGCCGGTCCAGGCCTACAGCTCCGACTTCTTCGCACGGCTCATCCCGTTCCTGGTGCTCAACCAGCTGCTGTTCTGGGTGGTCGCCGCGGGCAGACCGACGTGGCGCGGACAGCAGTACTCGCTGGCGCTGTTCCCGGTGTGGATCGAGTCCGTCACGAGCGCGTTCGAGAACGTGTTCCGCGGCCGGCCGCTCGGCTTCCGCGTGACGCCGAAGGTCCGCGACACCACCGACGCGAAGCCGCGCTGGGACCTGGTGAAGCCGCAGCTCATCGCGATGGGGGCGCTCGCCGCCGCCCTGGTGATGATCGGCATCCGGTACCTGACCGGGCAGGCGGAGGGCATCGCGCCCCTGGTCAACACGGCCTGGGTCGTCTTCGACCTGTTCATCTTCAGCATCGTGATCCGGGCGGTCCGGTACCGCGGGCCCGAGGCCCCGGTGCCCCTGGAGCACGAGTCCACGACGGTCGGAGGACCCCTGTGAGCATTCACGCGAGCATCGACGTCCCCGCGGTCCCGGCGTCGCTCGACACCGTGCAGGACACCTTCGCCGCCTGGTGGGACGGCCAGGGCATCGAGGACCCCACGATGCGGTTCCGGTTGGAGACCGCCCTGGTGGAGGTCGCCGCGAACGTGATCGAGCACACCCGCCGGTCGGACACGCAGGAGGGCCGTCGGTTCGTCCTCGACCTGACCGCCCGGGACACCGAACTCGTCGCCGTCCTGTCGGACAACGGCATGCCCGCGGACATCGACCTCAGCGCCGTGACGATGGCCGACCCGGAGGACGAGGGTGGCCGCGGGCTGGCGCTGGCGATCGCGGCGCTCGACCGCCTCGACCACCACCACGAGGGTGGGCGGAACGTCTGGGTGCTGGTGTGCGCCCGCTGAAGCAGCTCGGGACGCGGGTCGTCGCCCTCCTGGTCGTCCTCGGCGTGCTCCTGTTCGGCGGAGCCCTGCCGGCGACCGCCGCCCCGGCCGCCCCGGCCACCCCGACCGCCCCCCCGACGGCCGC
>NZ_QKSF01000012.1:0-114223 GCF_003234045.1 Curtobacterium sp. MCPF17_047
TCGAGCACGAGGTCAATAAAATTGGCATTGACAATGTGCACGCTGTTGAGTTCTCAAGGACCAGACGCACTCCCCACACAACACCAACACGATGTCACGCCAGAGAGGCTGGTTCGTTGCCCGGGGAAGCACGGGGCCGGATTGCATCTTCCAGGTCAGTGACCCGGTCAGTGTCTCGGCCGTTCCGTTCTCCGCCTCAGCGGCAACGAGTGATTACTTTACGCACGGGTGAACGGCAGCACCAAGCCAGCTCGACACCCGGGCGTGTCGCGTTGTACGCGGGGTCATGGGTACGCGCCCCCAGGAACGCCGGAAGGCGCGGTGCGAACCCGCACCGCGCCTCCTGGCAGACCCGTCGCCATGGCGACCGGCATCGAGAACGCTCCGTCAGTCGGCCGCGGCCAACTGCCCGCAGGCACCGTCGATCTCCTTGCCGCGGGTGTCGCGGAGGGTGGTCGGGATGCCGGCGGCGTTGAGTCGGCGGACGAACTCGTCCTGCACGTGGACCTCGGACGACGTCCACACGGAGCCGGGCGTCGGGTTCAGCGGGATCGGGTTGACGTGCACCCAGCCCTTCCCACGCTTGTTGAGCTTCTCCGCCAGCAGGTCAGCTCGCCAGGCGTGGTCGTTCATGTCCTTGATGAGCGCGTACTCGATCGACACTCGCCGACCGGTCTTCACGTAGTAGTTGTGGGCGGCGTCGATCGCCTCGTCGGCCTTCCACTTCGAGTTCACCGGGATGAGCTCGTCACGGAGTTCGTCGTCGGGTGCGTGCAGCGAGAGCGCGAAGGTCACGGGGATGTCCTCTTCCGCGAGCTTGAGCATCGCTGGCACCAGCCCCACGGTCGAGATCGTGATGCCGCGGGCACTCATGCCCAGGCCGTTCGGCTGCGGAGCGACCATGATCCGCACGGCGTCCATCACGCGCTTGTAGTTCGCCAGCGGCTCCCCCATGCCCATGAACACGATGTTCGTCACGCGCTCGGCGTCGACACGGTCCTGCCCGCCCTTGCGCGGGTCTCCCCCGAGTTCCCCGGCGGCGATGGCGGCGTTCGCGCGGACGATCTGCTCGATGATCTCGGCCGTCGACATGTTCCGGGTGAGGCCGGCCTGTCCGGTCGCGCAGAACGGGCAGTTCATCCCACAGCCGGCCTGGGACGAGACGCAGAGGGTGATGCGACCGGGGTAGCGCATGAGCACCGACTCGACCAGGGCGCCGTCGTGCAGCTTCCAGAGGAACTTGATCGTGTCGCCCTTGTCGGTCTCGAGACGACGGGTCTCGGTCAGCAGGGGCGGCAGCATCCCGGCGACGAGTTCCTCGCGCTGGGCCGCCGGCAGGTCGGTCATCTTCGCCGGGTCGGACGTGTAGTGCGTGAAGTAGTGGGTGGCGAGCTGCTTGGCGCGGAACCCGGGCAGCCCGAGTTCCTTCACCTTGGCTTCGCGCTCTGCCACCGTCAGGTCCGCCAGGTGCACCGGCGGCTTGCCCCGCTTCGGGGACGCGAACTGCAGCAGCGGCCGACCGTCGGTCCCGGTCGCCTGCTGCCATCCTTCGGTGCGCGGGCGCACCTGCGGGCGGGCAGAGCGCTGCTCCTCGAACGGTGTGCGGGTGTCGGTGGCCATCACTCCAGCTTACGGGAGGCCCGCAACCCCTCGAGCGCGCCGGTCCGGCCCGTCAGGTGGTCGCCGCCCCGGGGGTCCGAGTCCTGGTCCGGGTACGGGTGGTCGCCGCTCAGGAACCGGTGGGCAGGAGCCGGCTGAAGTGGTGCGCGGCCGGGTACATCGGGACGATGTCGACGACCTCGCCCGGGTGCGGTGCCTGGAGCACGAGCCCCTGGCCGAGGTACAGGCCGACGTGGTCCTCGTCGTCGTAGACCACCATGTCGCCCGGCAGCGCCTCGGACTCGGGCACCGTCGTCGCAGCGGCGTCCTGTGTCGGGACGTAGTGGGCGAGCTGGATGCCGACCGCCTGGTACGCCACCATCGTCAGCCCGGAGCAGTCGATGCCCGCATGGCTGGCACCGCCCTCGACGTAGGGGTCGCCGAGGTACTGCAGTGCCGTCTGGAGCACGGTGGCGCGGTCGCCGCCGGCCGAGAGCGCAGCCGACAGTGCCGACTTCGCCTGGGTCTCGGTCACGCCGAAGCGGAGCACCAGGGTCGGGTACGACACGATCGAGGTGGTCGTCACACCGTCCGAGGACACGATCGGCACCTGGACGTCGTGGGCGACCGTGTAGGTCTGCAGGTCCTGCGACGTGGTGGTGGTCGCCGGAGCGGGGACGGCCGTCGCAGCCTCCGCCGGGATCGACAGCGACAGGGTCGAGGTGATCGCGAGCGCCGGGGCGAGGAGCAGCGCGGCACGCTTGGCGTTCGCGGCGCGGCGGACGTGGCGCGGGTCGGCGACGCGCTCGGCACGGAGTGCGGCGTTCCGTGAGACGAAGGCGTTCGTCGTCGGCTGCACGGCTCGGGTGGGAGCGAGCGCGACCACGCGGGCCGGGCGGCGGTGCTCGACGAAGGTGGAGCGGGCGAGGCCCGGACCCGTTGCGGAGCGGCGGCCACGGGTGCGCGGTCCGGGTGTGGAGGTCGGGACGGGTGCGGCTCGACGGTCGTCGTCGAGTGCGGGCAGAGCGTGGCGTCCCATGGTTCCTTCCGGGTCCGAGGCGCCCGGTCTGAGCGGCGACTCGGGAAGATAACGTATTGGTCACGAACCTGATCTCGCCTGGGGAACCGGGCCGCGAACCTGCGGTCCGTCACAGGCTCGCCGGCCCCACGGATGACGCCGACCCGACGCGTCTCACCGGCGGAACTCGTCACGCGGAGGCGAGCCGGGCCTCCCGTCCCTCGGCGAGCGCGTCGAGTCGTGCGGCGAGCGCGACCACGGAGGCATCGACCGGGGTTGCCGCGTCCGCGGCGAGCGCGCCGGGCACCGGTGCCCCCGCCCGGAGTGCGACGGGCAGGACGCCGGCCCAGGTGCGGTGATCCTCGCCGTCGTCGGGTGACTCCCCCACACCGGCGGCGCGGACCTTGACGCTGGCGGCGTCGAGCGGGAGTTGCAGGACCTGGGTCTGGCGGACCTCCTTCGCGGTCATCTCGCGCAGTTCCGCCCGACGACCCGGCATGAGGTGGTCGGACACCTGGCGGAGCGCGTCCGCCCGGAGCTCGGCCGGCACCACGGTGGCCCGTCCGACCACCATCGCGCTGCGGTAGTTCGCCGAGCTGTCGAAGGTCGAGCGGGCGAAGACGATGCCGTCGACGTGGGTGATCGTGGCCGAGACGGGGACGCCGTTCGCGCCGGCGTCGAGGAAGAGTCCGCCGCCGGTCGAGCCGTGCAGCAGCAGGACCGGTCCGGCACCGAGGTCGCCGACGCCGTAGAGGAAGGGCAGCACGATCGGGAAGCCGTCGCGGACCAGGCCGACGTGGGCGACGAAGCCCTCGGCGAGGACCTGGCGGAGGGCCTCGGGGTCGGTCTGCTGGCGGTCGCGGAGGCGTCGGACGGTCAGGGAGGGCAGGGCGTCGTCGGTGGGCACACCTCGACGCTAGGGTCGGGACTGGATCAGCACGTAGACCAGATCGGGGCAGTTCGAGTGGACCAGTCGAGCAAGGTGGCCGCCGTCGTCGCCCGGGTCCGACGACTGGTCCACGACGGGACGCTCGGCGCCGACGACCCGCTGCCGTCCACTCGTGCCCTGGCGGCCGAGCTCGGGGTGGCGCGCGGGACCGTGGTGGCGGCGTACGAGCAGCTCGACGGCGAGGGCTACATCCGGACGCGTCACGGGGCCGCTGCACGGGTGGTCGGGGGCGCGGCCTCCGGCGCGGGGACCCGGCCGGTCGCGTCCGACGCGGACCCGGGTCCCCGGGTGGGCGGCGGGACGAACGTGGACCGTGCCTCCCGCCCGGGGCCGCCGCTGGACTGTCGGCCGGGGATCCCCGCCGTCACCGCGATCAGCCCGCGGGACTGGCGGGCGGCATGGCGGGCTGCCGCCGAGGCACCGCTGCGCAACGAACTGTCGAACCCGCTGGGCCTCCCCGCGCTGCGGGAGCAGGTCGTCGCGCAGCTCGGTCTGGCGCGCGGCTTCAGCCCGCCGGTGTCCGACGTCGTGGTCGCGGCGGGGACCTCGGAGGCACTCTCGCTGCTCGTCGAGGCACTCCGGTCCCGGCTCGGTCGTGCCCCGCGCATCGCGGTCGAAGACCCCGGCTACCGCTCCGGCCACCGCGCGCTGACGAGTGCGGGCGCGGAACTCGTCGCCGTGCCGGTCGGGCCGGACGGCATCGACCTGGCGGTCCTCGCGACGACGTCGGCCGACGCGGTCGTCGTCTCGCCGACGCACCAGTACCCGCTCGGGTCCGTGATGCCGGTCGGCCACCGGCGGGCGCTCCTCACGCAGGCCGCCGTGGCGGGGATGGTCGTCGTCGAGGACGACTACGACTCCGAGCTCAGACACCGTGGCACACCCGTTCCGGCGCTCGCGGCGCTCGACACCGAGGGGGTGGTCGTGCACCTCGGCGGGTTCTCGAAGACCCTCGACCCGCGGTTGCGGTGCGCCTACGTCGTCCTGCCGGGCTCGGCCGGTCCGCTCCGTGACGCGGTCGTCGCCGCTCGGACGTCGCGTGGCGCCGTCGTTGCGGAGCCGGTGCAGGTCGCGATCGCCCACCTGCTCCGGACCGGCGCGTACCGGCGGCACCTGGGCCGGGTCCGGCGGGACTACACGCACCGCCGTGAGCGGATCGCGCTCCGGCTGACGGACAGCGCGGTCCCCGGCCTGGAGGCTCGTGCCCTGACCGGTGGGCTGCACGCGGTCCTGACGTGGCCGGCTCCGGCGGCGTGTGCGCCTGTGACGGGCGCTGGTGCGGCCGTTCCGTCCGGCGCGGACGTGGCGGCGCAGGCGGCTGCGGCCGGGGTCCTCGTGGCAGACCTCGCGGACTACGAGACCGAGCGGTCCGGCCCCGGGGCGGCGCTCGGGTACGGAATCGCGCTCGGGTACGGGGTGGTGCTCGGCTACGGGGCGGTGACGCTGCCGGAACTCGACCGGGCGCTCGACGTGGTGCTCGCGGCGATCCGCGGACCGGTGGCGACCTGACCGGAGTGGTGCAGCCTCCCGGCCGTCACGGATGACGTCGAGGACGCACGCGGTCGGTCACCGTCGGCGGACGCGCTCCGTGGTGCCGGTGCGCCAGAGGTCGTCCAAGGACGGGACCGGCATGTCCGCCGGGATGGCCCAGCCCCGTCGCGCCGCCTTGCGGGCCGAACGGTAGGTGGTGACGTGGAGCGGCTCCACGTCGTGGTTCGATTCGTACTTCGTCATGGCGTGCTCCCTGTTCACGGCGCCCACCCTCCGCTGGCGATGTCCGGCTCCGGAAGACGGGGCCTGCGACCACCCGCGGACTGCGGGACGCGAGACGAACTCTCTTCTTGGCGGGGACGCTACGTGACGTCGGAGGCGGCCGGGTGAACTGCACCGGAAGACAGCGCCATGCGGACGACGCCGCTGCGGTGAGACGCCGGCGTCACTGCGAGACGCCCCTGAACGACCGAGACGCCGCGGACTTCGGCGGCGTCTGGGCATCGCGTCGGCGTTTCGGGGGCTCAGCGGCGCCTCGGGCTGTGCGGCGCCTCGGGCTCCGCGGCGCCTCGGCCTCGGCGCCTCGGGCTGTGTGGCGCCTCTGCTCGCCGCGGATGTGCGTCCGGGCCGTCGCGGGCGGCAGGATGGTCGCATGTCTGATGCACCTCCCGAGGGGATCGACGAACTGCTCGCAGCCTCGCGAGGACTCCTCGGAGTCGTCGCACGGTCCCTGGCCCCGGCGCTCGAGGACGTCACGGTCCCGCAGTTCCGCCTGATCGTCCTCGTCACCACCCTCGGCCCGACCCGCTCCGGCGACCTGGCCGAACGACTGGCGGTCGGGCCGTCCACCCTCACCCGCAACGTCGACCGGCTCGTCGCGGACGGCTGGGTCGAACGACTGCCGAGCGCGGAGAGCCGCCGCGAGGTGCTCGTCGGCGCCACGGATCAGGGTCGCGCGCTGGTCGCCGACGTCATGGAGCGCCGTCGCGTCGAGATCGTCGGGCTGCTCGCGAGCCTCGGGGAGGACGAGCGCGCCACCGTGTTCGCCGGAGCCGCGGTGCTCCGACGGGCCATGCACGAACCGCTGCTCGAGGAGATCTCGGGCTTCGGCGGGTGAGGTCCTCGCGGCAGCGCTGACCGTCCGAGCTCAGCTCTGTCCGGGTTCAGCCCCGTCCGAGTTCAGCCCCGTTCGGCCTTCTCCCGCGTCGCACGCGCACGCGCCTTCTGCCGAGCGGCCTTCTCCCGACGCCGCCGCAGCTTCGGGTCGTGTCGCCGACGGTGCACCACCACCGGCACGCCGACGCCCAGGAAGACCACGCTGCTGATCGCCACCCCCACCGACCGGTGCAGCGCGCGGGTGTTCCGGTCACGCGCAGCGTCCGACGCCGGCACCACGGAGTCCCGATCGCCCGGGTCGACGAGCACCGCGAACCGCTGTCCGCGGTGGAAGGCGTCCTCGTCGCGCGACGAGTACCGCTCGAGCTCGGTGGTGCTGCTCCACCCGTCGACGGTCTGCTGTGTGGTCGGGATCCACTCGTCCCAACTGCTGTGCCGAC
The DNA here is from genome assembly GCF_003234045.1 of Curtobacterium sp. MCPF17_047. NCBI lineage: Bacteria > Bacillati > Actinomycetota > Actinomycetes > Micrococcales > Microbacteriaceae > Curtobacterium > Curtobacterium sp. MCPF17_047. Next base: position 6,614 of record NZ_QKSF01000012.1, read on the forward strand.
CGTGGTGGTGTTGCTTCCGGACGCTTACCACCTCGGCGGTGGCGCGCACCCCGATGCGATGGAGTTCCACGTTCTGGTCGTGCGCCGCGACCGCCGGACCGAGCCCGAACGCCGTGACGATCAGGCCCAGCGTGCCGAAGTAACCCAACAGGTTCGGCAGGAGCTGCCACACCCCGGCTCCGAACCGACGCCAGGTGAGCGGCTGGGCCGGTCGGCGAGGACGTCGACGACGAGCGGGCCGCCGCCCGGGGTGCCCGGGTCGAGCAGGTCGGGTCACGCCCCGACCTCCGGACACGCGTCGACGTGTGGGTCCGCGTCGGCCTCCGACACCGCGTGCCGCCGCAGATCCCGTCGGCGGACGACGATCAACGCAACGATGACGGCGAGGACCACCGGGAGCAGGAGGACCGGCGGGAAGGAGTACGGGTTCCCTGCGACGAGGCCGGTCAGCAGGAAGAACGGCCCGGTCGACAGCACCGACGAGGCGAGGGCCACCACCACCCAGCCCCACACGACCAGGCGCGTCAGTTGAAGATCGCGGGCCGCGAGGTCGTTCGAGGCGTAGTGCGGCGCCGGTCGTCGGAGCGCCCGACGCGCGAGGGCCAGCACGAAGGCCAGGACGATGCCGAACAACACCAGCGCCCCGACGAAGCCGCCGGGGCCGAAGCTCAGTCCGAGCCCGAGGCTCAGGCTGGCACCGATCGACAGCGGGATGCACACGAGGACGACCCCGACGTGCACGAGCCGCTGCGCCGGCCCTGCGACCAGCATGCCGAGTCCGGCGAGGACGGCCGCGACGGGGACACCGCCGAAGACCAGCCCCAGGACCGCCTGGCCGAGGGGTTCCGGCAGTCGCAGGAGCCGCCCGAACGGCAGGCTCAGGAGCGCAGCGTTGACCACGACGACGGCGACCAGGACGATCGTCGCGAACACCCACGAGCCCGCACCCGGCCCCGCCGACGGCTCGGCCGCCCTCGCCCCCGCGTGCTCCTCGTCCGGCCACGGCACTGCTGGACCCGTCATGTGTTCCCCCTGTCCCCTCCTTCCATCCTGCCCACCTCGGCCGCTGGCGTCCGGGAGGCCCGCCGCAGCCGAGCGCGTCTCGGTCCGGGGACGACGGGCAGCGACCGTCACACCGGAATGGACGGCGCCGGAGCGCGCTTGTCGCGTCCATGACCTCACCAGCGGATCGACGCGGATGGCTCAGCGTCCTGTCGGTCGCCCTCGGCTCGTTCGTCCTCGTGCTCTCGGAGTTCCTGCCCATCGGGCTCCTGCCCGCCATCGCCGACGACCTGCACGTCGGCATCGGCACGGCTGGCCTCATGGTCGTCTTCACGGGCCTGACCGGCGCGGTCGCCGCCCCGGTCGTGACCGTCGCCACGTCGCGACTGGATCGTCGGACCGTGCTGCTCGGTCTGACGGTCCTGCTCGTGGTCGCGGACGCGCTGGCGGCACTGGCCCCGACGTTCTGGGTCCTCCTCGTCGCACGCATGCTGCTCGGGGTCGGCATCGGCGGGTTCTGGGCGATCGGGGCCGGGATCGCGGGCCGCCTCGTCCCGCCGGCGTCCGTCATCCGAGCGACGTCGCTGATCACGGCCGGGGTCTCGGTCGCGACGGTGGTGAGCCTGCCGCTCGGCGCCTTCGTGTCGTCGCTCGCGAGTTGGCGGCTGGCGTTCGTCATCGGCGGCGCGCTCGGCATCGTGGCACTCGTGCTGCAGCTCGCGATGCTGCCGCGCATCCCGTCGGTTCAGCGGGTGCGCTTCGCGACGCTCGGCGGACTGCTCCGGGTGCAGCGCGCCCGGGTCGGGCTCATCGCGACGGCGTTCCTCTTCGTCGCCCAGTTCGCCGCGTACACCTACGTCGCGCCGTACCTGCAGGAGTCCGTGCGCGTCGGCCCGGACACCGTCACGCTGGCGCTGCTCGTGTTCGGTGTCGCCGGCATCGCGGGGAACTTCGTCGCGGGCGTGACGCTGAGCCGGAACGTCATCGGCACGATCGGGGTGTCGAAGATCGTCCTGGCCGCCGCCGTCGTCATGCTGCCCCTCGCGGCGCACTCGGTCGTCGGGGTGTTCGCCCTGCTCGTCGTGTGGGGCTTCGTCTGGGGCGCCCTGCCGCTCGGGACCCAGACGTGGATGTCGACCGCGTCCCCCGGCGGTTCGGAGAGCGGTCTGGCCCTGTTCGTCACGACGATCCAGTTGGCGATCGCGGCCGGCTCCGTGGTCGGGGGCGTGGCCGTGACGGGCTTCGGGCTCGCCGCCGACTTCTGGTTCGCCGGTGCCGTCGCGGTCATCGGCGCGGTCGTGCTCCTGTCGCTCGGCTCGCGACGGTCGAGCGCCGTGCCCGGGGTCGCACCCGCACCCGCGACCGGACCGGTTGCGACCGCAGCGGCGGACTGAACGGGTCCCGGACGGCGCGGTGCCGGACGGGAAGCATGAGCCGGACGGGAGGCGCGACTCCGTCCCGGTGCGATAGCCCTTCAGCCGACGTGCGAGCCGGGCACCGGAACCCGCACCGCACTGATCCGTCCGGCGTGCGTCCGGGCCGTGGTCGCCGGGTCGTAGCTGTCCGCCGTCGCCAGGTACAGCGTCCGCCCGTCCTCGCCGCCGAGGGCGCAGTCGATCGCACACCGACCGGGAGCGTCGATGCGGTCCGTGACCTCGCCCCCTTCGACGACCCGGAGGAACTCCCCCGTGTCGACCGAGCACACCCAGATCGCACCCTCGGCGTCGACCGTGCTGCCGTCGGGGGTGACGCCCTCGGGCAGCGCTGCCCACTCGCGGCGCCCGGTCAGGGACCCGTCGGGTTCGATGTCGAACGCCGTCAGCTTCCCGCCCCACGTCTCACTGACCACCAGGGTGCAGGTGCCGGGCAGGACGTTCGCACTGTTCGGGAACACCAGACCCTCGGCCGCCAGGCGGAACGACCCGTCCTGCTCGATGACGTAGAGGGGACCCGGACGGAGTTCCTCGCCGGCGTAGAGGTCGTAGCCGAACGCGCCGATGTAGGTCCGGCCGGTCTCGGGGTCGACGACCAGGTCGTTGACGAGCGACGACTCGACCGACGACAGGTCCGCGAAGACGCTCGTCGCGCCGTCATCCTCGACGGCCACGACCGTGCGGGACTCCATCGAGCTGACGATCAGGCGACCGTCCGGCAGCCAGCCGAGGCCGGACGACTGCCCGGCGACCGTGGCCTCGAGACGGGGAGCGGCGTCCGCGCCGCCGTCCGGGTCGATCGAGAAGACCTCGCCGGTGTGCATGTCCGAGTACCAGAGCCGACCCTCGTGCCAGCGGTTCCCCTCGGGGAAGCGGATGCCGGTGACGACGTCGGTCGCGGAGTCCAGGGTGATGTGCACCAGGCCAGCATGCCAGCCGCCCCACTGCCCGATCGCAGCATGTGTCCGGGCTGCTCGTCGACAGCTGGAACTCGAAAACGCCGAGGGCCGGTCCGGCACGTGGTCACCGCCGCCAGCTGTGACCGGCGCTGTCGATCGCGACGAGCAGGTCCCGAGGGTCAGGCCTCGGTGGGGAACGCCGCATGGACGGCACGGACACGGAGGAAGTCGAGCTTCTCCGCGTCCGTGCCGCTCTCGGTCGTGGAGTACACGACGAGCTTCACGTCGGAGTCGGGCACGGTGAGGACGTCGCAATCGAGCGTGACGTCCCCGACGAGCGGGCTGTGCACGGTCTTCACCATCGAACGGTGAGCGGCCGCACGCCCCTCGTCCCACAGCAGGGCGAAGCGCGGGCTCTCGGCGCGGACCCGGGCGATGAAGGCCCGGAGCCGGGTGTCACCGTCCAGCACGGCTGCGGTCCGGCGGAGGTCGGCGACGAGGGCACGTTCGAAGCTGTCGGGGCCGCCGTGGGCGGTCGCGACGTCGGCGATGCTGTCGTCGATGAACGTCTGGACGATGAGGTTCTGATTCGGATCGCTGCGCGTCGACGGTGCCCCGAAGAGGGCCTGCCACAGCGGCGTGGAGTGCAGCAGCGTCCAGTCCGCGGCGAACACCGCCAGGGGCAGGTCGGCCATGCGGACGACCATCCGCTGCACACCCGGCGGGATGTGGTGCGAGACCGTCCCCGTCCGGGGCGGAGCGAGGCCGGCGGCATGGTGGAGGAGGTCGGTCTCCGTGCGGTCGAGCTGCAGGGCCCGGGCGAGCGACGTGACGATCTGCGCCGACGGCGTCCGCGAGCGCCCCTGTTCCAGTCGCATCACGTAGTCGACACTGACGCCGGCGAGTTGCGCGAGCTCTTCACGGCGGAGGCCCGTCGTCCGCCGCTGCCCGGAGGACTCCATCCCGACGTCCGCCGGGAGCAGCCGTCCTCGCCATGCGCGGAGCAGCTGGGCGAGGGTGTCGTCGTCAGCGGGCATGGCCCCATCATCCGCCGATCGCAGGTCCGCAGCCTGGTACCGCTCGTCCCAGGCAGCCGGGCCTGGGACGCTCGGGCGTCGGGTAGCACGATCCGTCCCTGGCTGACCATCGTCGCCTCCGCACACCCTGGACTCCGATCCGCAGCGGCTCGATCCGCTGCCCGCAGAACCAGGGAGCATCATGACCACCACCCTCATCACCGGCGGCAACAAGGGCCTCGGCCGCGAGACCGCACGACGCCTGGTCGGCGCCGGCCACACCGTGTGGATCGGAGCCCGTGACGCCGATCGCGGCCGCGAGGCTGCCGAGGCCCTCGGCGCCTCGTTCGTGCAACTCGACGTGACGGACGACACGTCCGTCACGTCGGCGGTCGCCACGGTCCGCGAGCAGGCCGGGCACCTCGACGTGCTCGTCAACAACGCCGGGATCCTGGGCGACGTCACCGCTCCCGAGCACATGACCGTCGAGCAACTCCGCACCGTCTACGAGACGAACGTGTTCGGGGTCGTCCGTGTCACCAACGCGTTCCTGCCGCTCCTCCGGCTGGCGGAGGCTCCGTCGGTCGTCAACGTGACCAGCGGACTGGGGTCCTTCACGCTGGTCCACGACCCGGACCGTGTCGAGTCCCAGTACCCCTTCGCCGCCTACGGGTCCTCGAAGACGGCCCTGACGATGCTGACCATGCAGTACGCCAAGACCACACCCGACGTGCGCTTCAACGCCGTCGACCCGGGACAGACCGCCACGGAGTTCACCGGGCACCTCGGCCACAGCGTCTCCGAGGGTGCCGACGCCGCGGTCCGCATCGCGACCCTCGGTTCCGACACGCCGACCGGGACGGTGACCGACCGCGAGGGCGTCCTGCCCTGGTGACGAGGGACGTGCCCGAGTGACGGGCGAGGCGGGCTGGTCGCGTCCCTCCAGGAAGGGAGTCGCCTGGAGGGGCGCGACCTGCGGGACGCGGAACCGCTTCGAGATCCCCGTGCCCGAGGAGAGCCCGGCGGACCCGTCATGCGGTCGGCCTCCCGGCGAGGGCCGTCTCGATCTTCGAGATCGTCCGCCGCATGGCGTACTCGTCGTGGTTCTGCTGGTCATCGAGCATCCAGAGGTGCACGGTCGCCGTGCCGGCGTCCCGCGACACGGCCTCGCTCGGGGCGAGGGCGATCGCGATCCCCCACCGGTTCGTACTGCCGAGCGGGGTCCCGTCACTGAACACCTCGAGGCCGGTGACCTCCTGCCGTGTGGCGATCGGGATCCCCGCCCCGCCGCCGTCGTCCGGCCAGGCCGTGATGCCGTTCCGGTCGAAGCCGAGGTCGCACGGGAACCAGACCCGGAGGCCCGGGCGCCAGGCGTCGAGCTCGTCGTAGGTCGAACCCGTGGGGTAGGCGTCGACGAAGAACGTGCCCGGGCTCACCTCGCTCTTCCGCTGGAGACGCTCCCGGCGACGACGGTTGCCCACCGTGATGACGAGGCCGGCGCCGAAGCCGATCGTGACGAGGCCGCCGAGCCGGAGCACCTGGAGCAGCACCTGCGTGTCATCGGTTCCGACGAGGAGCGCGAGGACGATCGTGGCCGCGCCGAACACACCGGTGAGCAGGGCCAGGAGGATCGTCGACGGTCGCATGGCTCGACGATGCCAGACGGGGGTCAGGTCAGTGCACGCATCAGTGCTCACCACCGGAAGCAGTGCGGACGGGCAGGATGACGCGGCTCGCGATCAACCAGCGACCCTCGTGCAGCGCGACCGTGTCGTCGTACACCACCCCGTGCACGGCGCCGTCGTGCATGATCATCAGCCCCTTCGAGCGCACTGATGCCGTCGCCCCTCGGGTCTCCGTGATGACGATGTTGGTCACGAAGTGCGACAACGGCGCGTGTCCGGAAGCGAACAGCTGCCCCGCGGCGGCCCGCAGTGCATCGAGACCCTGGAACGCACCCATCCCCGAGCTCGTCATGTCGTAGGTCGCGTCCGGGGTGAACACCTCCCCGAGCTGGTCCAACCGGTTCTCGTCCACCACGAACGCGTGACGGGCGAGCGTCTCGGAGATCTGGGAGCGGTCTTCGACAGTGAGCATGAGCTCCTCCTTGTTTGGTACTCGGTACCGTAACACACACGGTACCGATCGGGACCAAGTGCGATGATGGCGGTACGATCGGTTCATGGCAGAACAGATCGCTGGTGCGGAGAAGGCCTCGCTGACCCTGGTCGAGCGGAAGCAGCTCGCAGCGCGGAGTCGGATCATCGAGGCGGCCGATGCTCTGTTCGCCGAGCGGGGCTTCGATGCGGTCTCGGTCACGGACATCGCCGAGCGTGCGGAGGTGGGGCGGACCACGTTCTTCCGGCACTTCGGGGACAAGACCGAGGTCGTCTTCGCCAAGGAGCAGGCCGTGTTCGACGCGATCGGCACCACGACGTCCACGGCGTGGGATCCTCGGCAGTCCGTGGCGTCACTCGCAGGGGCGCTCCGCGCACTCGAACCGCTCGTCCTCCGGTTGTGCGCTCAGGCCACCACCGATCTCGCCGCCTACCGACGCCACGTCCTGCTCGTCGACGCACACGAGGAACTGCGGGCGCGCGAAGCGGTGAAGCACCAGTACATCGCGCAGGAGTTCACACGAGTGCTCCTCGAGCACGACGCCCCGCTCGACGTCGCCACCATCGCGGGGCAACTCGCGGTGGCCTGCTACTCCAGCGGCCGCATCCTGGCCACGGACCCCGCCGACCTCGTCACCACGACAGCCGATGCGTTCCGCCGTGCCCTCGCAGTGCCTCCCGCAGAGCCGACGCACTGAAGCAATGAACCGCTCTGCGATGCGCACAGACCAGGACACCACTACGGTGCTCGACATGAGTGTGACGGGCATCGGTGGGCTCTTCTTCCGGAGCCGCGACCCTGAGGCGCGAGCGGCTTGGTACCGGAAGTACCTCGGTGTCGACGCCGGAGCGGACACGGTGTGGCACCAGGACGCGGGGATGACCGTCTTCGCACCGTTCCGTGCCGACGATGAGTACTTCGCACTCGACCAGCCCTTCATGATCAACCTCAGGGTGGAAGCGCTCGACGAACTCGTCGCCCGGCTGGAGGCAGCGGGTGTCGCGGTCGAGCGCCGGCCTGAGTGGGAGACGGAGTACGGGCTTCGTCCGCGTCCACGATCCGGAGGGTCTGCCGCTGGAGCTGTGGGAACCGAGGTCGCACGAGAGTCCCGGCGAGCGGTGATCAGCGGCGGCTCGGGTTCGTCCTGACCGGGGCCACTCCCGTCTCGGTGGTGGATCCTGCACGCGCACGGTCCGATGTCGCAGCCTCTCCCGACGGTGACGAACCGATGACCAGGTGCCGCTCGTGCCGCTGGAGTTCGCACTCGTGTCCCCGTGATCCGTCGACGCCCGCGGTTGCTGCCCAGCTACTGAGGAGGTCGAGGGCCTCGCGGTGCTCGGTACCGACCTCGGCCGTGTAGAGGAAGAGCGTCTGGTCGGGGTCGCCGGGCAGGCTGACGGATTCGTACTGCAGGGTGAGGTCTCCGACGATCGGATGGCGGAACCGCTTGTCGCCGTGGGTGCGTTGGAACACTCGGTGTTCCTGCCACCAGACGGCGAACTCACTGCTCGCGATCGTCAGCTCGCCGACGAGGGCTTGGGTTGCAGGGTCGTGCGAGTTCCGGCCAGCCTCGAGTCGGAGGTTCTCCACGACGACGCGTGCCTGCATCTCCCAATCCGCGAAACCCGTTCGCTCACCAGCCCCGCTCCGGCAGATACCTGAGCCAAGAAGAGCGGTTGCAGATCGCAGACCTACGCCAGGACGGTGAGGGCGTGCGTGCAATCGCCAAAGCACTCGGTTGGGCGCCGTCGACGATCAGTCGTGAGCTGACGAGGAACGCCGCGGCCGGCGGGAGCTACCGGCCGTACTCCGCCGAGAAGCGATGCCGGGCACGAGCGCGCCGGCCGAAACCGCGGAAGCTCGCCCTGCCGAGGCCGACGACCGAGCTGTTCCCGGCCATTGGGAAGGCGATCTGATCATCGGGATCAACGCCAGGAGCGCGATCGGCACCCTCGTCGAGCGCACCACCCGGTACGTGCTGCTGCTGCATCTCCCTGACGGGCACGGCGCCGACGCGGTCCGTGACGCGATGATCCCCACCATCCGCACCGGCTCCTCACAATTTTGTCCTGACGAGGATCGTTCAGCGGTCCGTGCGCCGGAGCGAGTTGAGATCGCGAACCAACTCCGCGACGCGGGACGATCCGAGCCGAGCAGTCAAGGACTCGGAGAACGAGCGCGACCAGATGCCTTCCACCTCCTGCACGGTGACGTTTCCGTGCTCGAGCAGGATCCCGGCCAAGGCCATGGCCTCTGGTGCGTATTCGTCCCCCGGGGTTCCGTCATCACTTCCCGGCGCGAGACCGTACGGGTCCACAGCGGTCACCAACTCGAGAGCACCGGACGCGGCGAGTTCGAAGTCGTCGCAAGGGACTTGACCAACGCTGCTTCCCACTGCACCTGAACCAGCGCGCCCAAACGCCGGGGCAACGCAAAACGAGCCGCCCCAGGGAAGGGGCGACTCGTTTCGTGCTTCTGCCACGTCAGCCGGCAGTCGGCATGTCCTCCGGCTCGACAGATTCCACGCGCTCATCCGTCCAGTAGGACGACGAGGGGTCACCCTTCGGACCAACAGATGTCAGCGGCGCCGGAGTCACCGTCTGATCGCCAACGTCGCCGGCAGACGTACCGTTGCCACACCCGCTGAGCAGGCCAGCAGCTGCAACCACCACTCCCACCATCAGCATCCGTCGCAGCATCATCAGCTCATCTCGTTGTGCATGCTCAGCACGGCGTTCCCATTCGGAGTCGTGATCAGATACGCCGTCCCACTCAAAGTACGCCTCGGCGTCACGCCGTAGAGCTAGCCGACGTTCGGCGTCGGCCACGAGCTGTACCAGGGGCCACGGGAAGCTGATGAAGACCGTTCGGATGCCGATCGGCTACCAAACGGTCAGGTCACGTTCTCAGAGAACGAGCGACCCGCTTCGTCCCACTTCTGCGAGGCCGCTTCTGGTGAGGACGCGACGCGGCGTTGTCAGCTTCCGTGTCCGCCGCTGCGACCGACGTTCCAAGCAGACGAGCATGTTCGAGCGCGAGAAGGACAGCACACATACGTCATCTGACGCATTCGGGCACCTGCCGCTGTCACTACCGTCGTTGCGACTACGTTTCAGCGCGAGGGAACTCATTTCATCCTCGTCGTTAACGGTGGAAAGGTGCGTCCCCGGCGAATGGATTTGCCGTCCCTGCTGTTCCGTCGTTCACTCGCGCGGTGGCGGTTCCTCGTCCCGCTCGCGCTCGTCCTGGCGGCCCTCACCGCGCTCCCGCTCCTGCTGACTGCAGCCGTAGACACGGTATCCGCCGCCGGATCCACCGCCTTCGTCCATGACCAGCCCGCACGTGCCGCGTCGGTCCGCGTCGAGGAGGACCTCGACACGGCAGCGACGGAGCAGGCCCATGCCGTCGCCGCGGCGATCACTGAGCACTTCCCGCGCCACAGTGTCGACGTCGTCCGGGGTACCCACTCCACCGCGGACCTGGTCGACGGTCGGGCGGTGGAAATCGCAGCGATTCCCGACCTTGCACGGGTGGCACGACTGAGGGCCGGCGAGTGGGTCGGCGAGGGGTCCCCCGGCGCGATTGCCGGGGTGCTGCAGGTAGACGCAGCCCGTCGGCTCGGCGTGACCGTCGGCAGCACGATCGCCGTGGGCGACCCGGACGAGCCCATTGACGTGCTGATCGTCGGGACCTGGCGGGCCGACGACCCCGGTGCTGCCCGTTGGTTCGGCGCCTCCGATGTGGGTTCCGGGCGAGACGGCGACGCCGTCGGGCCCCTGGTCGTCGCGGCGGACGACCTGGTTGCGGTCACCGGCACAGCAAGGGCCACGTGGACCATCACGCCGTCCGCGGGACTCCTGACGCCGGCGGACGTGCAGGACGTTCGTCGTGGAATCGCCGCCGTGACGACGGCCGCGTCGGGTGGCAGCTCCGTCCTGGCGGGCGCCGACGTCTCCGGGACGCTGGACGCGACGTTGGCGGAGGTCCAGGCGTCGGTGCGGACCGAGACGGCGCTCGTCACCGTCGCGATGGCGGTGATTGCGGTCGTCGGGACGTTGACCGTCATCCTCCTCGTGACGCTCGTCGCCCGGTCGCGGGAGGCCGAGGACCGGCTCCTGACAGCGCGCGGAGCCTCCGTCGGCCAACGACTCCGGTGGGCTGTGCTCGAGGGGCTGGGCGTCGGTCTGCTCGGCGCCGCGGCCGGGACCGTGCTGGTCGTCGCCGCGGTCCTCCTCGGCGTCGGCGGCAGCTCGGTGAGCGGGGCTGTGGTGGATCCAGCTCGGGTGCTCCTCGTGGTGCTCCTCGTCGTGCTGGTCGCCGTACTGTCGAACGGCGGGGCGGCGCTCCGTCTCGGGCAGCGCGACGGAGCGGGACGGGCCGGTTGGTGGACCGCCGCCCCGGCGGTTCTCTTCACCGCAGCAGCGGGCTTCACCGTGTGGCGGCTCGGGTCCGCCAGCGCGCCGGGCCGCGTCACCGGGGATGGGTTCGTCCTCGACCCGGTCGCGTCGGCGGCGCCGGTCGTCGTGGTGCTCGCCGGGTCCGCGGTGTCCGCCCTCGCGGTCCTGGTCGCCTCCCGGGTCGCAGCGCGCGGCGTCCGGCGCACGCGGCGCCTTCTGCCTGCGTTGACCGTGCGCCGACTGGCCCGTGGGTGGTCGACCGTTGCACCCGTTGTGGTCATCGTCGTGATCGCTGTGTCCACCGGTGGCTTCGCGGCCGGGTTCGCGGCGACGAGCGCCCGGGTCGAACGGGTGACGGCGATGGCCGTGGTCGGGCCGGAGGTGCGTGTGGTGTCCGACGGCGATGCCGTGGTCTCCGACGACACCCCGGACCAGGGCATCGACCGCCCACTGGACGGAGCGACCGCGATCGGACCGGTCCTGACCGATACGGTCCGTACCGGTGGCTCCGAAATCCCTTTCACGGCGCTTCCGAGGTCGGTGATGCCCCTCGCGGTCCCGTCCTTGGACGCCCGGAATGCGGCGGCATTGCATCACGACGTCGCCGGCGTGCCACTGCCGGCTGGCACGACGCGGGTGCGGGTCGTCGTCCGCAGCGCGGTACCGACGCTCAACGGCGTCGAGCGCGTCGACGCCCGCGGCTCCTTGCGGTACTCGCTCTGGGTTGGTGACAGTTCCGGTGTCGTGCGGTCCTTCACGCTCGCCGGTGCAGACGGGGAACAGATGCCGACCGGCACCAGCACGACCCTGACGGCGACGCTGCCCGCCGACCACCGCTGGCGAGTCCTGGCGGTGGCACCGACCCTGACGTTCTCCGTCCGACCGGCGGAGGTCGACGCCACCGTGAGCCCCGCCACGAGACCTGCACGCCTGCGGGTTGCACTGCACGCCCGGGTCCTGGGAGTGGACGACGCCGTCGGGACCGCCGACGTCGAGGACCTGACCGCGGCCCCGATCGTGCGGCTCGGAGCGCCGGCGATCGCCGGGCGCCTCCCGGTCGTGGTGACCGCTGCGACTGCGGCCAGCCTCGGGGCAAGGGTCGGCACCAACCTGGACTTGACCCTTGCCTCGACGAGCGCGGCGGTGCGTGCGCGAATCGCCGCCGTCGTCCCGCGCGTCTCCGGGACGTCCTCACAGTCCGGGATTGTCGCCGACCTGCGGACCCTCACCGACGCGTCCGTCCTGGGCGGCGGCGCCATCCAGGGCGCGCCCGGGACCGTGCCCCGGGTCGACGAGACGTGGATCGCGAGCTCGGATCTCCCTGCGACGACAGCTTCTGTGCTCCGTGCCCTGCCGGTTCCGGGCAGCGTCGTGACGACCGCCTCGGCATATCCCGGACGGATCGTCGATGTTGCTCGCGCCGTACTCGTGGGTGTGGCCGTCTTCGCGGCGCTGTCGGCAGCACTCGTGATCGCGGCCGTGTCCGTCGTGACCGGCCGCTCGTCGCCGACCGTCGTCCTCCGGTCGCTCGGCGTGGCGCCCGGAGCCGCCGCACGTGCACGCGCCACCGAGGTCGGCGGACCCGTCGTCGTGGCGCTCGCACTCGGTTTCGTCAGCGCGGTCGTCGTGGTCGCGCTCACCGCTGCCCCGTTCGCGCACGGCTCCGTCCCTACCTCCCTCGGCCTGGTGGACGTCGGGCCGACAGCCGCCGTCCGCGACGTCCTCCTGGTGCCGGCCGCGATCGCGGTCGTCACCGCCGTCGCGGCCATCGTCGCAGCGCGCTCCGTGGCGAGACGCATGGATCGGACGACCGCCGGGGAGGCGGACGGGTGACGGCGGCGACCTGGAGGGCCGCGCTGCGGATCCTGCGCATCCACCGTCAGCCGCTGGTCGTGATCGCGGCCGTGACGCTCATCGCCGCCTTCATCGGCGGCACTGCCGTGCCGGCGCTCGACGCGCTCGCGAGCGCCGGTACCCGTGCTGACCTCCACCGGTCGACGGACCGCGAACGGGACCTCGAGGCGACGTTCGCCGTCGTCGCTCCGGACAGCGTCGGCGGTGACCCGCAGAAGGCGTTCGACGGCGTCGCCGGAGACCTCGCCGCCAACCATCGCCGCATGCCCGCAGAGCTCCGCGCGTCGACGGGAGCCGGCCAGTGGGTGGCAATGACCCCCTTCGCCGCGCTCGACCCCTTGCCGTCGAAGGTGCCTGCCTCCGTCGCGCTCGCCAGCGACCCCGATGCCGCGCAACGGGTCCGGTTCGTCCAGGGCCGCGCTCCGTCCCCTTCGAAGGACAGCAGCGCCATCGAGGTGATCGTCTCTGAGCGCGTAGCGGGGGCCATCGGGTGGCACGTCGGCGAAGAGCGGACCATAAGCGACGCCACAGGGACGACAACGCTGCGATTGACCGGGATCTACACGGCGCGCGACCGACACGATCCGGCGTGGGGCCACACACCCGACGCACTCAGACCGGCAGCCACCGGGACGAGTGACGGCGGAACCGCGTTCGCGGGAAGCGCCTACACCGCACCCGGGTCCTTCGGCGCGGTGGCCGGTACCGGCCGAGTGACCCTCGGACGAGCGTGGTTCCCGTTGCACCAGCACTCGATCACTGCAGAGATGCGGACGCAGCTCATCTCGGACACCCGCAGGTTCCTCTCCATCCGTCAGCCACTGCCCGCGACCGCCGCGGAGAAAGCGGTCTTCACCACCGACCTCCCCCAGTTACTGCGCGCCTCGGCAGCTCGGGACGCGACGGTGCGGACCCTCGCCGCAGCGCTCGGCTCCGGTCCTGCCGGCGCCGTAGTCGCCCTGCAGTTCCTGCTCGCCGCACTCCTGCTCCGACGTGCACGTCCGCAACTCGAACTGCTCAGCGCCCGCGGAGCGAGCCCGGCGACGATCCGGATGATCGCGGCGGCACTCGTTCTCCCTGCAGTGGTACCGGCGGCGCTGGTCGGTGGGGCGCTCGCGGTGCTGGTGTCGGCGTCGTCCGCCGGTGACGCCCCGGGGGGCACGGGGACGGCCGTCGGTGCGACGGTCCTCACGGTCCTGCTGTCCTGCGCGGCCGCGGCGGCTTCCGCGCCGACCGATCGGCTTCGGACGCCCTCGCCCCGTCTGCGCTGGACCGGTGCGGGAGTTCTCGTCGCGGTGACAGTCGCCTCGGTCGCTGTGACTGTGCGTGATGGCCTCGACACGGCGGCGCCCGGCGGCGCAGTGGACCCGGTGGTGGCGGTCCTCCCGCTCGCGTTGGCGACGTGCGGCGCGTTGCTCGTGGTCCGGGTGCTGCCGCTGGTCGCCCGGATCGTCACGGAGCGGGGTCGCCGTCGTCGTGGACTCGGGACGTTCCTCGGCGGTGCCGCGTTGTCGCGGTCCGGTCCGGGAGGGGCGGTGCCGCTCGCGGTCGCCGTGATCGGGCTGGTTGTCGCACTGTTCGCGACGGTCGTCGGCAGCACGCTCGAGCACGGTGTGGCCGACGCAGCCCGGCGGTCCGTCGCGGCCGACGTGTCGGTCTCGGCCGACGGTCTGGACGTCGACGACGTCAGACGGATCAAGGCGGTGCGAGGTGTCAGCGACGCGGTCGGCGTTTCCACGACGGATGAAGTCACCTTCGACACCACCCACGGCAGCGTCTCCGCAGTCGTGCTCGTCGCCGACACCGCCACGCTCCGTCGGGTCCAGGCCAGCATCCCCGGCGCCCTGCCGACGCCGGATGCGCTCCGGCGGGCTGAGGGGCACACGGTCCCCGTCCTCGTCTCACGGACCCTCTTCGCCGCCACCGGCCGGGCGTCTGAGGTGCTCTCGACACACACCCGGGTGGTCGCCACCGCGCCCAACGCCGTCCCGTTCACCGCGGCGAAGCGGTGGGTACTCGTCGACGACCGCTTCGCCGCGGACCTCACGGAGACGGGAAGCGTCGACCGCGTGCTCGTCCGGCTGACGCCCGGAGCCCACGCCGCGGCGGTCGCCACCGCGGTCCGCCGAGCGGCTCACGGTGCGCAGGTCACCGTCGCCGCCGACGCGGAGCGTGCCCTCGCAGCGGACCCGCGGATCCCCGGCGCGCGGATGATCGCCACGGCCGCGTCAGGGCTGGGCGGGGCGTTCGGCGTCGGTGCGCTCCTGGTCGACGCCGTCCTGACCGCACCGGTCCGTCGACGGCGGTCCGCACTGCTCGACATGCTCGGTCTCGAGCGCCGCCGGACCGGCCGCGTCACGGTCGTCGAGAGCCTGCCGACGCTGGTCGCGGTCCCGGTGACGGCGGTGCTCGTCGCTGCCGCGGTGGTCGCCCTGACGCTGCCGGCCGCCGACCTCCGGTCCTTCACGGGCGGCGCCGTCAGGCCAGCCGTCACCGTCGACCCGACACTGTTTGGGATCGTCCTCGCGGCGACGCTGTTGTCGCTGGTCGGCGTCCTGGCCGTCACCGTTCACCTGTCGCTGCCTAGACGCCCCGACCCTCCCGGCGGCGCCCAACCGACCACAAGCACCGCGACGACGAGCACGGCGAGGACGACGACCAGGGACCGCCCACGCGGATCGCACCGCAGGAACAGGGAGAACCGTTGAGCACCAGCACCAGCACCAGCACCGTCGCGATCACCGCGGACGTCGTCTGCCGTGACCTGGTCCGTATTTTCCGGACTCGTGATGTCGAAGTCCAGGCCCTCCAAGGACTCAACCTCGTCGTGCGACCGGGTGAGATGGTCGCCGTCGTCGGCGCCTCGGGGAGCGGGAAATCGACCCTGCTGACGATCCTCTCCGGACTGGACGCACCGTCCGCCGGGCAAGCCGTCGTCGCCGGGGTCGACATCGGCACCCTCACCGCACGCGGCCGAACGGCGTTCCACCGGACCGGTGTCGGCTTCGTGTGGCAGCAGACCACACGCAACCTCATCGCGTACCTCACCGTGCAGCAGAACGTCGCCGCGGTGCTCACCATCGCCGGCGTCCGCGGCCGGCCGCGTGCCGAGCGCGTCGAGGAGGTCCTCGACCTGGTCGGGATGCGAGCGCACGGCGACCGGCTCCCCGGCACGCTGCCGGGTGGCCTGCAACAGCTGGCGGCCCTGGCCGTCGCACTCGCGAACCGACCCCGGGTGCTCCTCGCCGACGAACCGACCGGGGCACTCGACCGGGACACCGCCACGGCCGTGCTCGCGGCCATGCGCGCCGTGAACGAACACGAAGGGGTCACCGTGCTCATCGTCACCCACGACCAGGACGTGGCGGAGCAGGTCCGTCGGACGGTCCGCATCCGAGACGGCCGCACGTCGACCGAGACCATCCGGGACGACGTCGGACGTGCCTCCGGTGAGGAGTTCGCGGTCATCGATGACGCCGGCCGCCTCCAACTGCCCGAGTCCTTCCAGGTGGCCCTCGGCCTGCGCGACCTCGTGCGGTTGACGCTCGAGGACGACCACGTCGCCGTACACCGCGGGGACGCCGACGCGACGGGACTGCGCCGGTGACCGGTCCGGTGCTCAGCGCGGTCGATCTGGGGCGCGACCACGAGACGGCAGCGGGAACGGTCCGCGCGCTCGGCGCGGTCGACCTCACTGCCGACCGCGGTGAACTCGTCGTCGTTCGCGGAGCGTCCGGATCCGGGAAGACCACGTTGCTCCGCCTACTCGGCGGCCTCGACGTCCCGACCCGTGGCAGAGTCCTCGTCGACGGCGTCCCGCTCGGTGAGCGCGACGAGGTCGGGCTCCGCGCGCTCCGTCGTGACCGGATCGCGTTCGTCTTCCAGGACTTCGCCCTGTTGCCGGTGCTCACCGCCGCCGAGAACGTCGAGATGCCGCTGCGCATCCGCCGGGTCTCACCCCGTCGCCGCGATGCCGCCGTCGTCGATGCGCTCCGGAAGGTCGGGCTGACGGGGCACGAGGCCCAGTTCCCCGACGAGCTCTCGGGCGGCCAGCAGCAGCGGGTCGCGATCGCCCGGGCGGTGGTCGGCGGCGCGGCCCTGCTGCTCGCGGACGAACCAACCGCGCAGCTCGACAGTGCGACGGCCGCGGGCATCGTCGATGTCGTGGCGGACCTCGTCGACCGCACCGGGCTCGCCGTGGTCGTCACCACGTCCGACGACGCCTTCCTCGATCACGCGACTCGCGTCGTTGAACTGGAGCGGTGAGCGAGCGCGAGCAGAGCCGCGCTCAACAGCGGGGCCCACTCGCGCTCCCTCACAGCTCGACAGGGCGTCCGAGGTTCCCCTCGTCGGTGTCGCGCCTCCGTGCGCTGACGGCGTCGGTCACGACGACAACTCCGAGGACCAGGACCAACGCCCACTCCATGGCCAACGGCGGCACAACGCCGTGCAGGGGAATGAGCGCAAGAGACACCAACAATGCCGGGACGTGGGAGCGGAACGGCGCATTGCTGAGCGAGAGCCGGAAGAGGAGGTTCGCGCTCAGGCAGACGACGTTCGCGCCGATGAGCAGAACCGCAGTCCACGGAGGCGTCGATGCTTCCCCCGCCTGTTCGAACGCGATGTCGGTCGCGGCAGCACTCAGCACGATGCCGAAGACCAGCAGCGCGGCGGTGTAGCTGTACGTGTTCCTCGCTATCGCCCCGGTCTGGTCCGCGCCACGGATTCGACGGCTTCCGAGTGACTCGCTGCGGTCGAAGTACAGGAACCACAGCAGCACCGTGTGCGCGAACGCTGCAGTGAGGCTGACCAGCGCGAGCGGGCCGGGCAGTGCCTCGGCGATGTGCTCGCCGATCAGCGCGATGGACTCACCGAGCGCGATGAGGACGAACAGTGAGACGCGTTCTGCAAGGTGCGCGCCCCGGATCTTCCATGCGTGGTACTGGGTGTGACCGAGGCCGGGAACGGCGTAGAGCATCACCGGACCGAGGAGGTCCACGACCACCGCGAGAGTCCACCAGAGCAGTGGCTCCGCGGTGAACGCTCCGATGACCCACAAGGGTGCCGACGCGACGACCCAGAGGGTGAGGTTGACGAAGTTCGCGGCGTCGTCACGTCGGTTCTGCCAGAGCGCGAGAAGCGCGAACAGAGGCCTCCCGAGGTTCATCACGACGAGCGTGATCGCGAACGCAGCTCCGCCTCCGTGCAGTACGTCACCGATCGTGCCGCTGAGCACGAGACTCGCGGCCATCAGGCTGATGAGCAGACCCCGAACGGGGCCACGGTTCGGATCGAGCCAGTTCGTGACCCACCCTGTCGAGATCCACGTCCACCAGATTGCGGTACCGAGAAGGACGGTGGCCAGCAGGCGGTGCCAGGTCTGCTCGTGCACCAGCAGCTGTGTCAGGGCAGTGATCGCATAGACGAACACCAGGTCGAAGAAGAGCTCCATGTAGCCGACGCGGTCGGCGTTTTCTCCGTCGTCCGGCCGGTGTAGGTCGGTGCGGAACCCGAATCGTGGTGTCCGGTGGCCCCCGAGCATGATGCTGGCTCTCCTCGCCTCGGGGGGAGCTTGCCGCACTGGACACGCCGCCGCATCCGAACGATGACGTATCTGGAGGAGCCGCGGTCGTTTCAGCTCCCTGCCTGGGCAGCGAGTTCGGCGAGCGTGCGGTAGGTGAGCATGTGGTGTTTGAGCGCTGTGGACACTGCGACGACGTCGCCGGCCTTCCGCGATTCAGCGAGTGCCTGAAGTATCTGCTCGTGCCGTTGACGCTGGAGGGAGAGGACGTTCATCGGCAGGTCAGCGGGGATCGGCACCAGTAACGCCCGCTCACCCACCCGTCGGTGCAGCGCGATGAGTTCCGGTAGCTCCGTTGATTCCACGAATGCGAAGTGGAACTGCATGTCAGCTTGCATGGACGCTGCGGGGTCGCCCGCGGCTGCAGCGGCGTCCATCCGGCCGAGGGCTTCCGCCACTTCAGGGAGAACCGGCCGTTCTGTCTCCGTCAAGAACCGGGCCGCAGCGGTCTCGTAGCTCCAGCGAATGAGGTTGAGTTCGACGAGGTTGTCCTCGGTCCACTCTCGGACTCGGAACGGGTAGTTCTGCTGCTTGGTCATGAGCCCATCTGCGACGAGTTGGTTGCACGCGTCGCGGACCGGCGCGCGGCTGACGTGCAGTTCGCGAGCTATGACGGAATCCGCCACGTCAGCTCCCGCGGGGAGCCGACCGTCGAGGATTCGAGCGCGGAGTTCGTCGAACACACGCTGCCCCAGAGTCGAGCTCTGGAGCATTGGGAAGTCGAGTGCGTCTTCGTCCACGCCTTGAGAGTAGTGAGAACACCGCTCAGCGTGGTGGTGGCGATGCGACAGGCGGGGATCCCAGTGAGATCACCCGCCTGTCGTGCTTATGCAGCCCGCGTGTTCATCACCGCGGTGGGGATGTTCAGCAGCACTGTCATGTCGATGGGCTGCGTGTCGAGGAGGACGATCCCGCTGGGGTCGTCACATCCGCTGGGGCGGCGTGTGATGCCGACGACCATGTTCACTCGCTCCACGTTGTCCACGGCGCGCTCACCGTCTTGCCGCCGCGCAGGTGAACGTCGAGTACCTTGGCGTCTGCCTGGTTGGTGCCGGGCCACCATGCGACGAACCATCCGTCCTGGACCGAGGCCTGCACGACGCCCTTGGAGGTTCGGACGTCGACTCCGGTGACGTCCGAGCCCACCCGTCCGACATCGTAGGAGTACCCGTCGGCACCGTCGCCGCTGGTCTCGATGCCGTAGATCCGGAGACCATTCGAGGTCGGGGTGGCTTCCGTTGAGACTGCGGGGTCGTAGAGCCGTTCCCAGCCCACCGGCACGTTGGGGTCGACGCCACTGCACATGAGGACGCTCTGACCGTTCTTCACCAGGGCGATCTGCGCGTCTCCGCGCCATTCGCCGAGGATGATGTCGTCGTTGCCGACGGTTGTCGGGGAAGCCCAGCTCTCGGCGCAGTCGTTGGCGAATGCGACGGACTGCTTCGTCGTCGCGGGGCTGGGAGTGGCAGTCCAGTCGGCGTACGCGGCGCTCCCGCCGGTGACGACCGAGACAGCGAGGACAGCGACTGCGGCGATGCTGCCGCCCAGCGCGCCTGCGCCGACGCCTGCCCGGCGGCGGCGGCGCTTCTTGCTTTCGGCAGCTGGCGGCGTGGCGATGATGCGTTCGAGGTCGGCTTCGGCGCGGATCATCTCGGCGTCGCTCAGGGTTCGGTTCTTCGCCGGGTCGAGGGTGGTGAGGGTGTCCAGGTCGGTCATGCGTTCCATGTGATGGCCTCCAAGTCGGGTTGTGTGTGTGGGACGGCGCCGTGGTCTGACGTCTCGTCAAGGGCGTCGCGCAAACGGCGACGAGCGCGGGTGAGGCGCATGGTGAAGGTAGAGCGGCGGCAGCCGAGGACTGTTGCGGCCTGATCCGCGTTCAACCCGTCGAATGCGACGAGGGCGAGCGTTTCCCGGTCTCGGGGTTCGAGCCGGTGCCAGGCGCGGACGAAGTCGATCCGGGCCGATGACGCTTGCGCGGTGTCGGCGACTGTTGAGTCGGCGTGAGCCGCGATGGCCACATCGAGGTCACGTTGCCGGGCTGCGCCGCGAGCAGCATTCTGCATCTGCTTCCGAGCGATCCCGAACAGCCAGGGCCGGGCGTCTTCCGGCATGTCGTCGATGCGACGCCATGCCGTCATGAAGACCGCGGAGACGACATCTTCTGCGTCGTTGCCGAAGGATCGGCGTTCAACGAAGCGGACGAGGTCGGCGTACGTCTCAGCGTGCAGGTCGCGGAAGCGTCGTTCGATCGCTGCGCGTGGTGGTGATGGTGTTCTCATTGGCGCCCCTTCCGTGACGTCTCATTCAGTACATGTCCACCCGCACGTCAAGTGACACAACCTCTACGAGGGACGAGGAAACGAACGTCCCGCCTTCTCCGGCTGGCGGCGCCCCTGCAGCGGGAACAACCCACGCAGTCGATGCGTTCGCATGCACAATCGAAAGAAGGACGACATGCAGTTCGGCATTTTGAGTTTCGGTGACCTGAGGCAGGATGGGTCGGGTCAACGGCAGCACGTGAGGGATCAGCTTCGGGAGCAGCTGGAGCGCATCCAACTCGCCGAGGACGTCGGCTTGGGTTTTTACGGGATCGGCGAACACCACCTTCCGGAGTACGCGGTGTCTCATCCAGGTTCGGTCCTGGCTGCCGCGGCTGCGGTGACTGACCGGATCACACTGAGCAGTGCGGTCACTGTGCTCAGCACCGAAGATCCTGTTCGGCTGTACCAAGAGTTCGCGACCATTGATCAGCTCACCTCGGGCCGAGCGGAGATCATCGCGGGGCGGGGTTCCTTCACGGAGTCGTTCCCACTGTTCGGGGCAAGCCTCGGCGACTACGACGCTCTCTATGCGGAGAAACTGGGCCTGCTCCTGCAGATCGACCGACAGAACCCCGTCAGCTGGACGGGTCAGCATCGCGCGCCGCTCGAGGACGCGTTCATCTGGCCGCGACCGTTCGGTGATCATCTCAAGGTGTCTCTCGGCACCGGCGGCAACGCGGAATCGTCGGTTCGAGCGGGGAGTCTCGGTCTCCCGATCGTGTACGCGATCATCGGTGGTGAACCCGAGCGGTTTGCGCCCCTGGTGAACCTGTACCGGGAAGTCGGAGCGGAAGCGGGCCACGGGGACCTCGAAGTGACGATGTCGGGCATCGGCCTCATCTCCGACACCTCGCAACAGGCAAAAGACACGTACTTCCCCTACTGGCGATCGACCATGGAAGCCGGCGCGAAGTCCCGGGGGTGGCGGATACCGGGTCGTGGGGAGTACGACGAGTTCACGCGCGGTGCGAGGTCGATCCTCGCCGGAAGTCCTTCGGAGATCGTGGACCGCCTTGGCCCGGTGGTTGAGCTGACGCGCCCGGATCGGTACGGGCTCCAGATGGACTGGTCCGGTGTTCCGCATGCTGATGTCATGCGGGGCATCGAACTCCTCGGCACCCAGGTCGCACCACACTTCGCCGACAAGTAGTAGTCGGTCAGGCCTGAGGAGTGCGGGATCGGGAGGCACGCCCCGATGCCGCACTCCTCACAGTGTTCAGTCGTTGACGAGCACGAGCTTCCGGTGTGACCGGTGTTCTTCGAGAGCCGTGTGCGCAGCTGCAGCCTGCGCCATCGGGAACGTTTCCCGGGGGCGCATCCTCAGCTGCCCAGACGCCAGCAACGGCATTGCCATGTCGAGTGCATCGGCGGCGCGGTTGACGCCGTCAGCGAGCATCTGCACACCGCCGCGCGCTCCGGCACCTGTTAGCGTGACGATCTTTCCCGGCGCCCCGACAGCGTCGACGACCTCTTCCAACCCACCAGCAGAGATGGCGTCGAGCACCCAGTCCACCTCAACTCCGAGCGCTTTCAGGGCGTCACCGACCGGAGTCCCGGCCGGAAGGAACAACGCCCCGAGGTCCTCGACCACTGCACGGTCTCGTTCAGGAGCTGACCCGATGACGGTAGCCCCCATGGACCGCGCCAGCTGCACGGCCATCAAGCCGACGGATCCGGTCGCACCGAGCACCAGGAGCTGATCCCCCTTCGCCACGCCGAGCTGGCGGAGTGCCGCGACCGCAGCTTCCGCAGCCGTGGGCAGGGACCCTGCCTCTTCCCAACTGACGGATTCCGGCTTCGGTGTCCAAGCATCGGCTAGCACGAAGTCCGCGTAGCCGCCGAGCCGCGGAAGTCGAGCGGCCACCTCATCACCGACGCTCACTCCGGTGACACCGTCCCCAAGGGCATCCACCACGCCGGCGGCTTCGAATCCGAGGATCGCTGGCTCAGGGAGTGCGAAGAACGCGCTGAGGTCGCCGGCTCTGATGTGAAGGTCAGTGGGGCTGATCCCGGCGGCTCGAACGCTGATGCGGACCTGGCCTGGTCCTGGTACTGGGAGCGGGACGTCTCGTACCACTAGCACCTCTGGGTCTCCGTACTCGGACACCACTGTCGCTCGCATCGTTTGCGGGGTCGGTTCTGTCATCGCTGCCTCCTGCGCTTGATCGTTACTTCAAGCTTCGAGAAGGACGCCCGCTGCCGAATCCGTCAGTCGACGTACGGCCGTCACGACTTCGAGCGCAACTGATCGTTCTCGGCGACGTCACTCCTGGCCGTCAGCAGATGCGTGCTCATGAGGCGGAGGATCGGCGCTGGGTCCGATGCAGCTTGCGATTCCTGCAGCACGTCGAGGATCTCGCGGTGCCGGTACTCCTGGGTCGGAACGACGAAGGCCGGCAGCGTCCGCATCGACAGCGACAGTTGCGTCATCAGGGAATCGTGGCGGCGGGTGAGTTCAAGCAGCCCTGTCGACCGAACCAGCGCGCGATGGAAGTCGATGTCCGCCTGCCCGCTCTCGTCGCCGTCACCGTCCTCGCCAGCGACCCGCATGCGATCCAGGGGTTCTCTGACGCCCTGCGGATTGACGTGGGCTCTGACCAGATGCCGCACCGCCACGGACTCGTACCCCCACCTGATGAGCTGAAGCTCGCCGAGGTCAGCTTCTGAGAACTCACGCACGCGGTAGGGATGGTGCTCTTGCTTCGACAGCAATCCCGACTGCACGAGGAGATTGCACGCATCGCGCACCGGAACCCGACTGATGCCCATGCTCTTGGCGATGACGGAGTCGCGTACTTCGCTCCCAGGAGCCAGACGCCCGTCAAGGATGCGCCGCTTCAACTCTGCGTGCACCTGCTCCGTGAGCGACTGGGTCCGCTGCACGTTGGTTTCGCTCACGACATCAGTCTACTCCCGACCAACTCTGTCGACAGTGTCGAGTTCGCGAGTTATGGTTCCTCCGTGCTTCCATTCCCCGTCGAGACTCCTGAACCCCTGTTGTTCGGCAGGGCACGGGAGCGTGCGCTCCTTCTGGAGCTGGTGGGACGAAGAGGCTCCGGTGGTGCGCTCATCATCGAAGGCGAAGCGGGGATCGGCAAGAGTGCGCTTCTCGCCGACGCAGTCAGGGCCGCGGAAGCAGGAGGGGCCCGGAGGCTGACGTCCACCGGACTGCAAGGACCGACACGCTCCGGTTACGGTGGGCTCCACGAGTTGCTGCATCCGCTCTTACCTCACGTGGACGCTCTGCCGAACCGTCAGCGGGTGGCGCTGCTCACGGCGTTCGGGATGGTCGACGGGCCGTCGCCGGATCGGTTACTCGTCTCTTTGGCTGCGCTCGGGCTCCTCGAAGAAGCTGCCGCGAGACACCCACTCGTGCTGGCGATCGAGGATCTGCAGTGGCTTGACCGGTCCACCGTCGCAGTCATCAGTTTCATCGCCCTCCACGTCTCGGGCGTTCCCATCACGGTGCTCTGCACGGTGCGACCCGGCGTCGACGCAGACACACTGCCCGCTCTCGGACTCGATCGTCTCCATCTGGCCGGCTTGTCAGATGATGACGCACGCGAACTGGTCTCGGTGCTCGGTTGCGACCTGAGCGACCTTGCTCGCCGCCGCATCCTTCAGGAGTCCGCCGGCAACCCGTTAGCGCTTCGCGAGTTCATCGCTGCCGTTCGTCAGCGCGGCCCGGCAGGTTCCATACTGCAAACCCGCCTGCCGATCACGAAGCGGCTCGAACGAACGTTCCTGGACCGCCTCGGCCCTCTCCCCTCCGGAAGTCGATCCCTGCTCATACTCATTGCAGCAGCAAATGGCGCAGACTTCCACGACGTCATGTCCGCAGCGCGAACACTCGACCTCACGCTCGAGGACCTCCGACCGCTCGAGGAGAACGACCTCGTATCTGTCGATGGGAGCGACCTTCGCTTCCGCCATCCGTTGATCCGGTCGGCCGCCGAGAACGCTGCTTCGACAACCGAATGGGTCGACGCCCACCTCGCCCTGGCATCAGCGATGAGCGGGCACGACAGCGCCGTATGGCACCGAGCAGCAGCAACGATCGAGCGCGACGAAACCGTCGCCGGTGAACTCGAAGCCGTCGGCCGACGCGCGTCGGAACGTGGCGCCCTCCCGGAGGCTGCGTTCGCGCTCGAGCGCGCCGCCATGGTGTCTCGCGGCGCTTCACAACGGTCTCGACGCCTGGTGCTCGCCGCAGAATCAGCCCGATCCGCGGGCCTCACCAGTGAAGCCGTTGAGCTGCTCAACCGAGCCGACTGGGCCGAGGCTGATTCGGACACACGAACGCAGGCCGTCCTCTCCCGCGTCATCCTCGCTCTGACCGCAGGGGCGCCAGTGCCCCGAGCGGTCGAGATCGCTGCAGTCCTCGCTTCGTTGCCTGGAGAAGAACACGGGCCGCGCCGAATCAAGATCCTGTGGGTGCTGGCGGTCCTGATGCGCAGCCAGCACGTGACAGTGAGTTCATGGCAAGACCTCCGCGACAAGCTCGATCGCGAGGACGAGCGAAACCCACTCCGGACAGTCGCACTCGCGTTGCTTGCACCGCTCGGTCAGGCGGCGGAGACGCGAGGGGACCTTCCTGACCTTGTTCCGCGTCTCGCCGACGACCCCCTCGCACTTGTCTCGTTGGCCATCGCTTCGGAGTCTCTCCAAGACCTCGACACAGCGCTGACCTGCTGGGGTCTGGCGCAGGAAGGATTCCACAAAAGCGGCGCTCCTGCGGACGAAATGCAGGCCATCCGTGGTCGCGCCCACCTGCTCATGCTGCGAGGGCGGGTCCGTGAGGGTCTTGCCGACGCTGAGTACGCCGAACGCATGACCGACGAGATGCATCAGCCGCTGCTGCAGAGCATGGCTGCCGCCACCGCTGCCCGCGGTCATTCGCTCCTCGGGGACTTCGCGGCCGCGACCGCCGCCCTGATGCGCAGTGCGGAACTCGCCCAGGACAGCCAGATGGCGTTGATCGTCGCCGATGCGCGATGGGCGGCCGGCACAGTTGCACTCGCGCAGCACCGATACCGTGACGCGCTCATCGAATACACGCACATGACCGTGCACCCCACGCGCTCACTTTGGGCGATCGCGGATCGCACTGAAGCAGCAGTTCGAGCGGGTCGTCCTGATGACCTCCGCAAGAACGTGGAAGAGGCCGCTGTTGCCGCGGCTCTGTATCGTTCGCCGTTCCTCAGCGCGCTTGTTGCTCGCAGTCGCGCTCTTCTTGCCGACGACGACGCGGCGGAGTCGTACTTCGCCGAGGCTCTGGCGCTCGGCGCTCTCAGCGAATCTCCCCTTGAAGTCGCGCGAACGCAGCTCCTGTTCGGCGAATGGCTCCGCCGTCAGAAGCGGAGGAAAGACGCTTGTGCGCAACTGACCGCCGCGTTGGATCAATTCGAGACCGTTGGAGCTCAAGCCTTCATCGAGCGCGCCACCCAGGAGCTGCGGGCCGCGGGTCAGGTCAGCGCACGACCCACCGCACCTTCGACGGCGGTACAACAGCTGACACCTCAAGAACTCCAGGTCGCGCAGCTTGCCGCCGCAGGCTTGAGCAACCGCGAGATAGCGGACCGGGTTTACCTGTCCCACCGGACAGTGAGCACGCACCTGTACAAGGTGTTCCCGAAGCTCGGTATCTCGAGCCGCGGGCAGTTGCGGCACGCGTTGGGCGGAGCCACGAGCGACTGAGGCGCCCGTTGCTCATTGGTGGGAGTCGTCACCCTCTCCGGAAGCGGCGAACATTCCCGATGCGGCTTCGATTTGCAGGGCGCCTGACGGGCAGGCACGAACCGTGGCGACAACCCGTGCCGGGTCGGCGTTCTCCGGCTGCACCCAAGGGCGTCTCGCAGTGTCGAACACCTCCGGCAGTTGACGGACGCAGACCGCGAAGTGACGGCAGATGCTCCCGTCCCACGTCACGATCACTCCGTCCGCGGGATAGTGGTGGACCGCACTGTCAACCATGAGCACCTGCTGTGGTGCTGTCTTGAGGCCCAGACGGCGTGGAGCTTCGTGGGTCGGTGTAGCGCTGGAACTCCGGATGCGTTGCCACGAAATGCGCTACGAACGGGCACACCGCTACGATCCGAAGCCCGTCATCCACCACTGACCGTAGGGCTTCGCTGACGAGTGCACCGCCGACACCGTTGCCTTCAACGTCTCGGGCAACTTCCGTGTGGATGAACGTGCGATGACCTTCCTGGGGTGTGTACTGCGTGAAGCCGACTTCGCGTCCGTCGAGGAGCGCGACGTATCGGTGTTCGTTTGACCGGTGGACGACGGTGAGCGTTGTCAACTGAGCCTCGATGCTTGTGGCGGGGCTGCCGCCTGCGTGGCAGCCCCGCCGGACGGTCAGGAGAGAGCGACGCGCAGCGAGGCGGTGGCCAGCAGCACGGCATGCTTTGCCGCTTCTGTGTCGTGCAGCTGGTTCACCATGACGAAGTCGTGCACGATTCCACCGAAGCGGGCGTTTGTCGCCTTCACGCCGGCTTCACGAAGACGTGCTGCGAATGCTTCACCCTCATCGCGCAGAACGTCGGCTTCCGCGGTGATGATGAGCGTCTCGGGAACGACGGCGAGCTGTTCGAGCGAGGCTCGCAGTGGGGAGACGGTCGGCAGTGCCCGCTGCGCCTCATCGGTCGTGTACTGGTCCCAGAACCACTTCATGCCGTCTCGAGCGAGGAAGTAGCCCTCCGCGAACTCCTCGTAGGAGGCGGTGTCGAACGCTGCGTTGGTAACCGGGTAGAACGCGACGAGCTTGCGGAACTCGACGTCTCCACGCTCTGCAGCGAGGAGCGTCAGGGCGATGGCCATGTTGGCACCCACCGAGTCGCCAGAAACCGCCATCCGAGACGCGTCGAGTCCCTTCGAAGCGCCTTCCGTCGCGACCCAGTGAGCGGCCGCGTAGGACTGCTCGAGCGCGACCGGGAAGCCGACCTCCGGGGAACGGTCGTACTCGGGGAACACCACGGCGGCTTCCGAGCCGATCGCGAGGTCTCGCACCAGACGGTCGTGCGTGTGGGCGTCACCGAAGACCCATCCGGCACCGTGCACGTACAGGATCACCGGCAGGTTACTGGTCGTCCCCGCGGGCTTGACGATGCGGACCTTCACCGAACCGGTCGGTCCGCCCTGGATCTCGATCCATTCCTCGTCAACGTCGGGCTTGAAGATGGGCGCGTCCTGCACCGCGTCCACTGCCTTGCGACCCTCGGCTGGCGGCAGCTGGTAGAGGAACGGGGGCATCGAAGTCGCGTCGACGAAGTCCTGCGCCGCAGGCTCGAGGGCGATCTTCTTGGGGTTTCCAGACATCACGTGCTCCTGTTGCTGGGTGAGGTCGAGCGTCTGCTCGACACAATCAGCATCGAACAATGGTCCGCTCGCCGAATCCGTGAGGTGACGTATCTGACCCCCGCGCATACGTCACGTCACGGATTCGCCGCCTCGACCTGCTCCAGCACACTCGATGTCGTTCCCATTGCACGAGTTGCTGCCACCAGGAGGCGCCATGTCCGAGGTCGACGACCAACCGGCCACCCGACCACGGACCCGTTGGGCAGCCATCGCTTCTCTCGGAGCCGGCGCTTTCGTCATCGTGGCTGCTGAGTTCCTGCCCGTCGGGATCCTCCCGGAACTGGCGAAGCACTTCGGAGTGTCCCTGGGCGCGGCCAGCGCAGTGGTACTCGTCCCGGGACTCGTCGCCGGAGTGTCAGCCCCGCTCATCGTCGCTCTCGTTCGCAACCTGGATCGTCGACTCCTCGTCCTCGCGACGACCGCTTTGCTCGTCGCGTCGAACCTACTCACCACGGTCGCCCCGGACTTCGGAGTTCTCCTCGTGGCACGCGTTCTCGTCGGGCTGTCGCTCGGCGGATTCTGGGCGGTCGGCCCGTCACTCGGAGTGCGTCTGGCAGCCCCAGAGAAGAGCGGGGTTGCGACCTCCGTCGTGCTTGCTGGCATCTCCGCAGGCACCGTATTGGGTCTCCCGCTCGGTCAACTTGTCTCGGCGAGCAGCGGTTGGCAGAGTGCGTTCCTCGGCGCCGCAGTCGCTGCAGCCGCCGTGCTCATCTTGCAAGCGATCACCCTCCCCTCGCTCCGCGGAGCCTCGACCGCGGTTCCCCTGCGAGCGATCGCCGCCGTCTTCGCCCGGCCTCGGTCACGCGTCGTTCTCATCGTGACCGTGTTGGCGATCACCGGACAGTTGATGGCGTCGACGTACGTCAGCGCGTACCTCGATGCGATCCACGGTTCCAGCACCTCGCTGCTCAGCGCACTGCTGCTCACTTACGGGATCGTCGGGCTTGCCGGGAACCTCATCGCCGGCCGCATCCGGCTGTCGTTCCCGGTTCTGTTCGGGTCGGCAGCGGTCGCGCTCAGCGTCGTCCTCGCGCTGCTCCCGTTCGCCGAGTCCTCGCCCGTCGCCGCGATCGTCCTCGTCATCGCCTGGGGGCTGCTCTGGGGTGCGTACCCGTTCATGCTGCAGTCGTGGACGATCTCGCTGGTTCCCGACGCTCCCGAAGCGGGGTCAGCAGTCCTGGTGACGTTCCTGCAGCTCTCGATCGCGCTGGGGTCGGCTGTCGGTGGCCTCGTCATCTCCTTCGGCGACCTCAACGCGGTCTTCTTCGGCGCTGCAGTGCTCCAGCTCGCAGCCGCGACCACCGCTCTGACACTCGGCAGGCGGAAGAACGCGTCGCCGATCAGGGGAACGCTCGAAGAGCCCGTCGCACCACCAGCATGAGTTCCGCGCGAGAGGCGCCCCCTGCAGCCTGCACCGCCAGCCCGGCGGACACCGTGCTCACGTACTTCGCGAGCTCCTCCGGGACCTCGGTGTCGTCGAGGTCGCCCTCCTCAACAGCCCGCTTGAACCGGTCGATGAGCCGCTGTTCGCCTGACATGCGGCTCTCAGCGAGGAAGTCGACCACCCCCTGGTCGGACTCTCCCGCAACCAAACCGCCCTGGATGGACAGACAGCCCGCTGGTTTCCCTGGCGTCGTGACAGCGATCGCGTTGCTGGTCAGGTAGGTCTCCGCTACAGCCCTGGCCGTTGAGCAGGCCAGAGCGTCCTCGACATAGGCCATGTCGACCTCCGCGTACCGCGCGACCGCCTTGCGAAAGGTCGACTCCTTGTTGCCGAACGCCGCGTAGAGACTTGGGCGGTTGATGCCCATCGCCGACGTGAGGTCATCGAGTGACGTCCCGTTGTAGCCCTGGCGCCAGAAGACCTCCACAGCACGGTCGAGTGCATCATCCAAGTCGAACGACCGCGGCCTTCCCCTTACAGCCATGGCTGCCTCCTCCCAAAATCAGCCAGCGCGGCGCCCTCGCGGGTTCGCACGCACCGTCCTGCCGTACGTCAGGTGACGGATTCGCCCACCTGACAGTCCCCACCACAGTGGGTGTAGCCCTCACGAACAGTACCAGTCAGTACAGATTTGACAAGGACGAGGATCCATGGTGTTCTCTCGTTCTGTACCAATCAGTAAGTAACCCGGGTGGCCGGGCGACGGAAGGAAACACCATGGAAGACTTCACCAACAAGACAGCGCTCGTCACCGGCGGCACCGCGGGCATCGGCCTCGCCGTCGTCCGCCGCCTGGTCCAGGAGGGTGCTCACGTATTCGTGGCCGGCCGCCGGCAGGAAGCACTGGACACCGTGGCAGCGGAACTCGGTGACGCAGTCACCACTGTCCGGGGAGACGTCACGAAGGCGGACGACGTCGAGAACCTCTTCGCAGCCATCCGCGAGCACGGCGCCGGACTCGACGTCGTCTTCGCGAACGCTGGGGGCGGCGAGTTCGCAGCCCTCGGTGACATCAGCTGGGAGCACTACTCGTCCACCTTTGATGGCAACGTCGGCGGTGTCATCCGGACCGTGCAGGGCGCGCTTCCACTGCTCACCGTCGGTAGCTCGATCGTCTTGACCGGCTCGAACATCGACGTCAAGGGCAGCCCCGCCTTCAGCGTCTACGCAGCCACGAAGGCCGCCGTCCGCTCCTTGGCGCGCAGCTGGGCGGCGGAACTGATCGAGCGGAAGGTCCGCGTGAACGTCGTCTCCCCGGGCCCCATCGGCACGCCCGGCCTCAGCGGTCTCGCCTCCGCTCCGGAGGAGGCGGACGCACTCCTCGAGGGTCTCGCCGCGGGCGTGCCCATGGGTCGACTCGGCAGCGCGGACGAGGTCGCAGACGCCGTCCTGTACCTCGCGTCCGACCGCGCGAGTTACGTCACCGGCGCGGAGCTCTACGTAGACGGTGGCGCCAGCCAGATCTGACGCTTGCCGCGTCATCAACGCCGCCCTGCCACGCCGCTCACAGCGGCACAGCAGGGCGGCGTCCCCATCTTCGCCGGCCTGCAGCTCGGGCCCGGACACAGCAGAGGTCGCACATGAACGAGGACCGCTCGGAAGAACCAGTTGATGCGCCTCCCCCCGCTGAGGAGGCCGCGGCTGTTCTCTCAGATCGACCGCTCGCGTTCTTCAACGCACTCCTCACGGAGCACTTCGTACTCCAGTCCGTCCGCGGGGTGACTGTATCCGAGTCGTCGTCCAGAGCGTCGATCTACCTCATGACACTTTCCAGTGCGCTCGTCGCCTACGGGTTCCTCGCGAGGACCGAGTACGCACTCGGCTATCTCGCTGTGGTGATCCCCGTGATCGTGTTGCTCGGCGTCTTCACCTACGTTCGCCTGGTGCAGACCTCACTCGAGGACGTCGCAGCCCTCATCGCGATGCAACGCATCCGGCGCTGGTACGGCAGCTTGCTCCCCGGAGCCGCTGCGTACTTCCCCCTCCCGGATGAGGCACGAGCTCCAAACGAGATGCTGGAGATCGGGTGGCGCGGCTCGTGGAGCGGAGTGTTCTTCACCCTGTCCTCGGCAATAGCGGGCGTGAACTCGATCGTTGCCGGAGCTGGCGTCGCGCTGTTCCTCGCGAAAGCGACGTCCTCAGGTACGGCGATCGGAGTCGGTATCGGTGCCACGCTCGTGCTGGTCACAGTCCACGGGCTCTACCAGGAGCGGCAGTACTCGCATCTACTCAAACTCGAGTCGAACGGCTCATAACCCACCAGCGACTCCGTCGGCAAGCACGACGCGGTAGTTGAACTCTCCTGTGCCGTACTTCCGCACTAGTGCCCAAAACAACAAACCGAGATGCTCAACCGCTCGAGAAGTCGTGATGTCGCCGAGGTCAATCTGCGCCGCTTCGCTCCACCCGATGCTGACCAGCAGGTCGCTCACAACACGTTTGGCGCGCTCGTCGTTGCCGGACAGAAACACGGTCGTCTCGCTGAGCGCCGACGGGTCGCCAGCTATGTACCCAGCCATGTTGTTCAACGACTTCACCACCAGAGACGACGGCAACAGGTCCTGCAGCTGCTCGCCGACACTGCTGTTGGGGAAGCGAAGGCCGCCATCAGAGGTGAAGGCGTTACTCACATCGAGAACCACCTTGCCTTGCAGCGCTTCCTCAAACTCGGGCAAGAACGCAAGTGCTGTCTCCCCGGGAAGCGCGACAACAATGACGTCGGCACGAGCGATGGCTTCCGCAGTGGACACCACTAGCGCGCCAGCGAGGAGTTCCTCCCTGCGGTGCCGTGACCCGAAGATGACGTCATGACCCGCGCGGACGAGAGCGGGAGCGAAATCCGTCGCGAACCGACCTGTCCCCAGGAGAGCTATGCGCATGAACACAGTGTTGCAGACGGAGGCCGCCAGGAAGCGCGACTGCTGCCTATTAGCCCGTCGGCTCGTTCGCAATACGCAGCACCGGAACTAGGGGCAGTCCGACCGAGGGCGAGCCATACCAGTGCCGTGACGTGCTGACGCTCATCGTGACCTACAGAGAGAGAGCTCCGACCGCCGGATCCGGACCGGGCTACGCGTGCCGTCCTAGTTCGCAGGCACTGGCCGGTCCGGACGGGATCGAAGGAAGCGTCGAGCTTTCGCAACCGGTGCCACCCTTCAGCACCCGGGGACGACGAAATGGCAGTTGCGACCGAGGCCGCGGTCGAGATGCCCATGACCGTCCACAAGTACGGGGCTTGTACTAGAGAGCGGCAGCGCCAGCGGCGTCATCGACTCCAGCGTGATACTGAGTCCTCATGCAACACTGTCTGACTACTTCGGCCGACCCGACGACTACAGCGGGCGGCAGCCTTTCTCGCCTCCGACGCAGGACATGGTTGTCCACCGCGGTGATCCCCGTCTCCCGAGGAGGACACCGACTGCGCGCGGAAAGCGGAAGGGCCCGGAACGCAACGCGTCCGGGCCCCGTCAACCGATCACGGCGATTCGTTACTGCTGCGCGACTGGCACGGCTTCTGCTGAGGGGACCGCTTCGCTCGACCCGCGCTTCGAACGGGTGACTTCGTCCGGGGTCTTGAGGAACGGCGTCAGGACGGCGCTCAGGATGTAGAGACCGGCGTAGATCCCGAGAACTCCTCCGGCTCCGAGCGATTCGTAGAAGAGGCCCGCGATGGCGGGAGCCACGAAGGTCGACAACCCGGCCCCGAGGTTCAGGATGCTCATCGATGCGCCCTTGTTGTCGGGAGCGAGGAGCGGGAACAGTGCCGAGAGCGGGACGTACCCGGCCATGGTGACGCCGCAGAGGCAGAGCACGAGGGTCATGAGGGTGACGTTGTGGCCGATGACCTGCGGGGTGAAGAACAGGACGACGAGGACGACGGCGTAGGCGACACCACCGACCCATCCGATGGTGCGACGCCAGCCGATCTTGTCACCGACGTACCCGAAGAACAGGTTGGCGAAGATCGCAACGGTGAAGACGAGCGACCACATCTGCAGCCACTGTGTGGTGGTGTAGCCGAAGGTGGCGAGGTAGAGCGGCATGAACACGGGCAGGCCGTACTGGGCGATCCCGTTGATCGTCTTGACGACCAGGCCGGCGGAGACCCGCGGTCGGCCGAGGAGGGTGACTGCCTTCGACAGTTCCTTGGCGCTGAACGGGTGCAGTTCGGATTTCGGGATCGTCGCCTTGTTGACGAACACACCGATGATCGTGCCGATGATGACGAAGGCCAGGCCAGTCCAGAGGACGGCGATGTGGCCGAGGACCGGGAGCACGATGGATGAGTAGAACGGTCCGACGACGCTGAGGCCGAGGGAGAACATGAACCAGAACCAGCCGGCGGCCATGCCACGGCGCTCCAACGGGGCGCTGTAGTTGATCCAGGTGAGGAACGAGAACGCGAACAGCGGGTAGCCCAGCCCGCGGATCGCGTAACAGACCAGCATGACCGGCCAGTCGAGCGCGGCGACTCCGTATCCGATGAACCCGACGCTGCCGACGACGAAGGCGCCGGTGGCGATGAGCATGACCTTGCGGGGGCCGAGCGTCTGCACGAGGACACCGGAGAGCCAGGCTGCGATCGCGACGGTGATGCCGTACACGGTGATCAGGAGCGCGGTGTCGGGCACGGCGACTCCCCGGGAGACGAGCCACGGGGAGATCCAGCCTTGCTCGACTCCGTCGCCGATCATGAAGAACACGAGGCCGATGTAGCCCCAGATGAGGTTGCTCGGCAGACCGATACGGTCCAGTACACGGTTCACGTGAGAACCGACCTTTCAATTCACGTCATTGGGAAAGTGTGTTCAGGTGCACGCCTTCGGCGTGCGACGGGCCGACCGGCTGAAGTCCGCCACCGGTCGGCCCGGGTGTTCAGCGCGTCAGTTCGGCGGCGTACTTGGCAGCGCCGATGCCGAGGAGCTCGTTCCGGAGCTGCTGCGCGGCGATGCCGTCCTGCGACCGGATCACGTCCGTGATGCGGTCGACGCCGACGGCCTTCACCTTCTCGAAGAACAGCTCGACGGTGGCGCGGTTGGTCTCCGCCTCGTCCTGCGCGTCCTCCCGGATCGGGAAGGTGTCGAAGTAGATGACGCCATCCCACTCGTAGCGGAGGAGGAAGTAGATCATCTCCATCGTCTCGAACGGGTGGATCGAGCCGATCAGCAGGCCGTCGTCGTGGGCGTTGTTGCCGTCGTTGAGGTGGATGCCGAACAGCTTGCCGTCCTCGAGCAGGAGCGAGGCACCGAAGCCGGGCTGGTCGCCGGCCATGAGCATGTGCGCGAAGTCGAGCGTCGCGCCGAGGTTGGGTCGGTCGATCCGCTTGATGATGTCGAGGGTCTGGCCGAAGCTGTTGATCATCGAGTGCACGCGCTCTTCGTAGGGCTTGTACTCGATGCTGATGCGAAAGTCGGGGCGGTAGTCGGCGAGTTCCTGGAACGCCTCGACGATGCGCTGCAGGTCCTTGGCGTAGTCCTTCTGGAACGTGAAGTCATAGCCGTCGAAGCCGAGCCAGACGGTGAGCAGGTCGCTGCCGCAGGTGGCAGACGCGTCGATGGCTTCCTTCGCGAGGTCGATCGCAGCCCGACGGATCGTTTCGTCCGGGTTGCTGAACTCGCCCGCGACGAACTGCTTCCGGAACCGGGTCGCGGTCCCGTTGAGGGTAAGCCCGAGTTCATCGAGCAGCGCTTTCATGGCGGCAGGGTCGAGGTTCTCGAAGTGCTCGGGGTAGTTGAGGTCGACGTAGTCGATGGCGTCGGTCGCGGCGACGCGGCGGAGGGCGGCGGACACGTCGCCGCCGCTGACGAATGAGTTGAGACGAGTAGCGAACTTCATGGCGGCGAACGTAACAGGGATGACAACCGTGGTCAACTTTTTCCGTTCTGCGTCATTGCGGACGCGGTTCGGTTGACAACAGTGGTCAGCGGCGTCGTATGCTCGACGGGCCGTCCTCGGCGCTGAGCGCAGCGGATGGCACGAACCGGCTGGCTTCGACCAGCGACACGACGAGGTGGAGGTCCCCATGGCGAGCGGTCACGTTCTGGTCATCGGCAGCGTGAACTACGACTACATCGTCACGCAGGACCGGCTTCCACGCCGGGGCGAGACGTACGTCGCATCGGATCTCCGTGGAGCCTTCGGCGGCAAGGGAGCGAACCAGGCGGTGCAGGCTGCTCGCCTGGGCTCGCAGGTGCGATTCATCGGCTCGACCGGTGGTGATCAGCTCGGGCAGATCAGCCTCGACAACCTGCGGAGTCAGGGCGTCGAGTGCCACATGCGTCCGACCGATCTCGGCAACGGACTCGGCATCGTTCACGTCACCGGCGAAGGCGATGTCTACGCGACGATCTTCGAGGGTGCCAACGGTGCTGTCGACGCGGCGTGGGTCGAGGAGAACCGGGAGCTGTTCGCCGGCGCTGGTGCTGCGGTGATCCAGAACGAGATCCCCGCGGAGGCGAACGAGCGTGCCGTGCAACTCGCAGTGGCCGCAGGTACCCCCGTGATCTACAACGCAGCACCGGCTCGCCCGGTGCCGACCCGCGTGAGCCGTCAGTGCGCATGGTTCGTCGTCAACGAAGACGAGGCTGCCGCCTACATCGGCCGTGACCTCGGCGACGTCCACGACGACCGGGCCATGCGCGAAGCTGTCGACCGGCTGCGCGACTACTGCTCCAGCGTCGTCCTCACCCTCGGAAGCCGAGGCTGCTATGTTGCGACCGGCGAGGACGTCGTCTTCATTGAAGCGATCCCGACCCACGCCGTCGACTCCACTGGCGCTGGAGACTCCTTCATTGGAGCCTTCGCCCACGCGCTCGTCGGCGGTGCCGACCCCTTCGCCGCGGCGGCAGACGCATCACGTGTCGCGTCGATCACCGTCGAAGGTCTCGGAGCACAGTCCAGCATGCCTACCCACGAGGTGCTCAGCCGTGAAGTCCTTTGAGCGACACCAGCTCATCCTCGACCAAGCATCATCCGGAGAACCGGTCACCATCGATGCGTTGATCGACGCCACCGGCGCATCACCATCGACAGTACGACGCGACATCAAAGCGCTCGAGGAAACCGGACGCATCGTCAGCCTCCGTGGAGGGGCGATCCGGCTCGAAGACGCAGCAACCGAAGTGCCCGTTGCCGCGAAGTCGTTGATCAACCCCGACGAGAAGCGTTCGATCGCAGAAGCGGCCGCCGCCCTCATCAGCGACGGGGACACGATCTACCTCGACTCAGGGACGACAGCGACAGAGGTCATGCGTGCGCTGCACGGCATCACCGTGCACGTCATCACGTCGAACACGCACGCACTCGCGCTCCCCATCGCGCCGACCGTGACGGTGACAGTCCTCGGCGGTGACCTCCTGCCCGACATCGGTTCCGTCGCCGGCCCCATCACAGACCGTGAACTCAACGACCTCTACTTCGACAAGGCCTTCATCGGCGTGACCGGCATCGACGCGGATGCCGGTGTCACCACCTTCGACATCCGCGAAGCGACGAAGAAGCGAGTCGTGCACGCACATAGCCGGCACACGTACGTCCTCGCCGACAGCAGCAAGTTCGACCACATCTCGCTCTGCCACGCGTTCCCCCTCGCCGACTGCACCGTCATTACCGACAAACAGGGAGACGTACTGTCCGCAGCAGGCGCCGCAGTCATCGCCACCTGACACGGAAGGTCTCATCACGTGAGACGTCTGCACTCGACTGACCACGAACGGGACCAACGGCAGCGCCCTCAGTCACCCATTCGCTAGGTGGCACTGACGGCCCTCTGCTGCTGGCGCTGGCGGCAACAGGGACGATCCCAAAGCGCCGATTCGTTCCGTGCGTGGGGTCGCCCGGGGCGGGGCGAGGGGTTGATCACCCACCCCACCACCCGCGGCGGGTGGTGGGGTCAGCTCGTAGTTGAGGTCGCCATCTCGTCGAGCAGCCGGGGTGGAGGCTAACTCTCACACCTCGATCGAGTGATCGTCGAATGAGTCGAAGTCGGGAACGTTGAAGGGGCTGGAGAGGTCGCCGTCGTCTCGGTCCTCGTCGGGGACGTCGTCAACCTCGAACGTGATCGGCACACCGGGGGTGACGACCACGTCCAGCGACCGGTTGCCGTACAGGGTGACTTTTACGAGGACCGCGCGAGCGCGGTCGGCTTCCACAACGGCCGTTTCAAGCGTGTGCAGGTCCTGGCCTTGCGCCAGCGGGTATGCGGTTCCATCGACGTTCATCGTGATCCGACGCAAAAGGGGCCCTGTCTGTTCAGCAGGCCCAAGTGAGCTGCGGTGGCCGACCAGCCACCGACAACAGAACGCCCGGCTCCTCGAGCTTCGCGAACAGCTCCGCATATCTCTCTGCCCGCCTCTTGGCGGCCTTCTCTAGTGCAGAGCCTCCTTGCCATGAGCCAGCCGTCCATAGACCAGCCTCGACGAGATACTTGAAGACAGGCACGTACGTCGTGATTGGCAGCTTGGGATACACCTTGGAGATGACCAGATCCGCAGGCAAATCTCAAGCAGGGCTCTGTAGCACGTCATCGAAAAGGTCCTGACGGGTGAGTCCGACGATGCCAACTGCCGTCATCTTCGCTCCGACGCCAAAAACGACGTCCAACCCGCTAGGTATTCATCATCGAGCGAGGTCGCGGCGCCCCAGCTGGGGGCGTACTCGTCGGAGTCCTATGCTCGGTGTAGCTCCGGTCCTCCGAGTGACACATCTGTGCAGGTCAGCCGCACCGCGAAGTACGCCGCAGGCACATCGCTGCCTACGGAGACGTCGAGCAGCTCGCCCGCGTCGCCGTCGAGCCCGGTCGCTTCGGAATTCGCGGCGGGAGGCCTCACGTAGGTTCTCGCTTTCTTCGACGCCGCCTCCGGGGAGCACGCAGTAGCTCCGGCCGTCCTTGAGCCGTCGGATCACGAGCACCTGCTCGTCGTGCACGACGACTTCCGATAAGCAGTCACGCTGGCGGTCAACGCCGATACGAGACAAACTGAGGCCGGAACTGAGAATCTGAAGAACTTCCAGACATTTTCACCCGCCTAGTCACACGAAACTGAGTCGACGGACTCACTACTTGTCGCCAACTCCGCTCGCGAGTCTCGGCGACGGCGCGCGTGTCACTCGATTCGACCAAACATCTTGTCGCCGTTTCGACGGCGCTAGGGCGGTCTCGATAGCCGATAACGGTTCGGACGGTAGACAGGGCCATGCCTTCCTCCGACGACGTCCCACACCTCTTGCAGACGGTCATCGACACGCCTGCACCGCGCGAGCTGGCCGAGTTCTACCGGTCGCTCCTGGGTCTCCGGTACCGCGATGGTGACGCACCCGACGCCGACGAGTCGGAGCAGCCCGAGTGGTTGGTGCTGACCGCCGACGACGGAACTCGCCGCCTGGCCTTCCAACTCGCTCCTGACCTGCCACGACCACAGTGGCCGACAGGCTCACCCCCGCAGATGCTCCACCTCGACCTCACCGTGGACTCGACAGCAGCCCTCGAACAGCAACGGGCTCGCGCCCTACGCCTCGGAGCGGCAGTTTTGAATGATCGATCCGCCGATGTCGACGAACCCCTCATTGTCTTCGCTGACCCTTCCGGGCACCCCTTCTGCATCTTCGTCGCACCGCGCACCGCGTCCCGATCGCTTTGCGATCAAGGACGGAGCCGAGAACGTCGATAGCCGACCGCGGCGCTCGCGAGGATGACGACGGCGCAGGCGAGCGTGACCCAAGCGAACACGTTGACCGAGCCGGTCGTGAAGAGAACGACTGCGGCTGCGCCGAACACGAGTCCAAGCAGCAGGAACACGAGCCATACGGCGTTCGGTCGAGTCATGAGACGAAGATACCGGCGCCCGACGACGGGCTTCGAGTTACGGCCTGCGTCCGAAAGACGATCGGCCAACGGGCCGTTCCATGGGCTTGACTGGGTGGCCATGAGCCCGCGAAGCAATCGACCACCGCTGATGAGCTGGGGCGCTTCTCGTTCTTGGCCGCGACAGCGGTCGTCGTGGGTGTTGTGCTGCTAGCGGGTGCTGTTGTTGCAGCGCAGGGACGTCTTATCGGCGGTGATGATGGAGTTGGGTGCCTGACGGACCCTGCTGTTGTGGGTGCTGAGTTCGAGGAGGAGGTCGGGATCAGTGTCACCCCGTCGTACTGGCCGCTTGGCACCGACTGCACGCTCGTCGGACCGTCGGACCGTAGCGCAGTCGTCGCCGAGAGTGACTGGGCGATGACAGCTGTTGCTCTCACGGGCATGGGTCTGGGAGCGGGACCAGTGCTCCTCCTGCCGTTTACGAGTCTCGGAAGACGTCGCATCGTTCGATCGGGTGACCGTTAGCCGATCGTGCTGCGGGACGCCTCCAGCGCCTTATGGTGCTGCTTGATGATCAAGCAGTGCGTAAGCACCTTCGACCGGTGGCGATGTGAGCGGGAAGTCGATCACGTCGGCGACCATGAGCAGATCATCGGCCACGAGCGCACCAGATGGAATGAGAACGCGGCGGGCAAGCAGCTGCGCGATCTGCGGTCACAGCGGTCCGCCCAATAGCGGATCGTCTACCGGCACACCGAATTGAGGCGCATCGACGCCGAGGAGTCACTTGGCGAGCTGCGCTGGCCGTAGACGGTCCACGAGGAAGACTGCCACCACCCCGAGCATGATGATCGCGCCTTTTCAATCGACAGCACCGGGCACCGGGCACCAGGCACCAGGCACCAGGCACCAGGCACCAGGCACCAGGCACCGGGCACCGGGCACCGGGCACCGGGAGGAAGACTTCCCATCCGCTCATAGGAGACGGACTGAAGCTTCCAACGACCTGCACCGATGGTGCTACAGGATGCGGTACCTGACCTGACGCAGTTCTCGAAGTCGGCTTGCTGGGAGGCCCCCGGCCCTCGCGACTGCGCTGATGGGCGACCCAACGTGCAATGGATGCCTCGATCGGGTCGGATGAGCGTCGACGAGGAGGACGCTGTTCCGTTTCCCAGAAGAGTTGGTGGGCATCCAACCAGGACTTCCACACTGCGTCCCTCGGGTCCCATGTGAACCCCGGCAGGATTTCGAGTCGCGCCCGCTGGTACTCGGTCATGCCCGCACGCGTCGACGGTCGGCGCTGGTAGGCGAGTCGGTCGACGAGGCGCTGCTCTTCGGTTCGCGGGCGTGGACGAGCAGCGCTCGCGGACGGTAGCCGGCCAGTCGCCGCCGTGAAGGCGTCGAGGTCGTGCACCGTCGTCACCCATCGCTGGACGGAGGCCGTGGGTATCGGGTCCTCACCGACGTCTGCGAGGTAGTAGTCGAGGCTGCGGCGCTGATCGGGGGTGAGCTGGTTGGCCGGCATGGTCGCGATCGCTGCCCATCGGTCGCGCAGGCGAACAAATCGGGGGTTCGGGGTCGACACGGCGGTCCTTTCCGAGCCCGCGGGTCGGCCTCGAAAGCGCTATGCGCGGACGGGTGCTCGATCCGGTAGGCGCGCTGATCCAGACCCACTTGGAGCCAAGAACAGGACGACTTTGGACGGGCGGATCACTACGGTTCTGACGTCCACCGTCTGAAAGGCCGACTCCTGTGTCCTACCCAGAACGCACATCCGCGACGTACACGCCGCTGCTCGCACTGCCTTGGTGGGACACGGTAGGGCCCTTCCTCACACCGCTCGTGGAAGACGCAGCCGACCATCTCGACCTCGACCCGCGTTTGCTCTACCCAGTGGTCACCCCGTTCGTTCTCTGGTGCTGGCAGGACCGGGGGCTCGACCTCGAGCCTGGTCAGGTCTTCCGGCAAGCCGTGATCGAACAGTTCGTTGCCACAGGGATGCCCGACTACGCGCGAGGAAGCCGCAACACCTTCCGAGGACGTCTTCTCCGGGTCGCGAACGTCGTGGGGACGGCTTCTCAGCGTGACCTCCGGCCCATCGGCAGATCGGCGCCGACGACGCCGTACTCGACCGCCGACATCGCTCGCTTGTGGTCCTGGTCAACTTCACAGAACACGCCCGCGCGTCAGACAGATGCGCGGGTGCTCCTCGCATTGGGGCTCGGGTGCGGTCTCGCTGCTCGAGAGGTACTCAACCTCCGCGTGCGCGACATCAGCCCTGACGGCTCGTTGGTCACCGTTCCTTCAGGGCGCCAGCGCACCGTCAGCGTCGATGGCCTCTGGCGCGCTCCGCTTGCTGATCGCGTCGTAGCGGCGGGCAGGGACGAGTGGGCCTTCAGGCGTCGCCGCAACTCCGTGGACGTCGGTCAGATCACCGATTTCGTGCAACGACATCGAACCGCCGAGGACATTCGTGTTGTGCGGATGCGCGCCACCTGGCTGGCGGGGAGGATCCGCGCGGGCCAACCGACCACAGACCTCTTGCGTGAGGCTGGCCTCACCCGGTTCGCCGCGCTAGATCGGTACCGAAGCAGTCCCTGACCTGGGCAAAGCCCCTCAGCTCACAGGTGGGTTGGGGCTCGCGGTATAGGGCGCTCGTGATCAAGAACACGAACCGCCCGTCAGGGGCTCGGCTCAGCCCGCGAGAACCCCAGCCGCGGGAGCAGATGGAGCCCCCGATGGCCGACCGCATCGACCAACGAATCCAGAAATTTCAACCACAGGTCAACAGGCACGTGTACGAAGTGATCCGCAACGACGTCATCGCCCTTGCTCGTGCGTCAGAGCCGCGGTCGATCTCTGACGCGCGGCGCGCGATGACGATGCTGAACGGCTTCGTGTCGTCCGTCTACACGAACGTCGGCGGCGACCTGACCGCCGACGCTCTCCTTCGTCCCTCCGTGATCATCCGCTACCTCAACACCGACACGCTCCACATACGCTACGTGTCCCGCTTCGACATCGCCCGGTTCCTCGGGACGCTCACCGAACGGCTCACCGGTCGTCAGGTGATGCGGCTTGCCCCGCCGCCGAGCACCCGCTCGAAGCCGTACACGAACGCAGAACTCGGGAAGCTCGTTTCCTGGGCGGGCAGCATGAACAGTGAGCTGCAGGCTCGCAACGCCTGGGCTCTTCTCGCGCTCGGCGCAGGTTGTGGCCTGACGGCAGCGGAGATCGCATCTTGCCGGCGGTCCGATGTCGAATTGATCGACGGCATCTGGTGGGTGAACGTCTCCGGTGAACGCGCTCGTCGGGTTCCCGCCCGTCGACAGTGGGCATCCGCTCTCGAACTTGCATGCGATCACTCCGAGGAATACCTCTTCCACGGGTACCGCCTCGACGAGTACCCGCCGCGAATGATCCAGTCGTTCGTTTCAGACCATCCCGCCGAGGTACGCCTGAGCCCCCTGCGGCTGCGCTCTGGCTGGATCGTCGGTCTGATCGACAATGGCGTTCCGCCCACCTACATCGCTGCCCTCGCCGGGCTGGCGAACGTCTCGTCACTTAACGACTACTTCGCCTTCGCCGCGCCGAGCGCGCTCACCGATCATCTGCAGGCCATCGTCGGCGGCCGCGAGGTGACGCGATGATCACGAACGGCACTCCCCCGGTCGGTGACCTCCTAGAACGCTCGACCCCGGACAACGAAACCGGTGCACCCTCCGCCCGCATGCTCGCTGACCGGAAGCAGACACTCGCCTCGGCCGATCCGTCCGACGAGCTCTACGCGGACGCGTTCGAGATGCTCGGCAAGATGCTGGACGCGCGTGGTCTCGACATCCAGCAGGACGAGGTCGAGGACTCCGTCGCAGCCGCCCGCCGGTACTCGTTCAACGACGTCAAGCGCATGCGCGGCCGCCTGCTCGCCTCCCGCGCGGACCTCCTGCTCGACGGTTTCGACTCGGAGGAACGTCGACCCGGAGCAGGTGGTCGACCGGCCACCATCAATCGACTTGCCCTGCTGACCGGGCTGTGCATGCTCGCGCTGGACAACCGTCCCCTGTGGATGCGCCAACTCGGCTCCTTTTTCAAGAACCAGATCGACGACGACGCGCGGGAACTCCTCGGGCTTCCCGACCCGAACAGCAAGCCGAGCCTGCAGAGCAAGCGGAACTGGGAACAGAACTGCCGCAACGCGTTCCAGCGCATGCTCGGTCTGATGGACCCCTACCCGTACAGCCGCTACGAGAACCGTCCGTACTCGGAGCACGCCCAAGAGCGCGCCGAGCACGAAGCTCACCACCTCGAGCGTGAGAAGAAGATGTACGAGCGTCTGGGCGACTTCGCGGACTTGCTCGTCAACATGACCTTCCACATGCAGCCTCGACGGCTCCGTCGAGCATCCGCACGTGAGAAGGTCAACGTCTCCTTTGACCAGACATTCATGTCGTCTCCGCTCAGCCGCACCGTCACCGCGTCACGGCTTCCGGCGAAGATCCAGGAGCAGCGTGCGCTCGAAGCCGCCGGTCGGCCGAAAGCCGGAATTGTCGACTCCTGGTCGGGCTACTACGTCCGAGAGACCGAGGACCGTCAGGATGGCGCGCCCGGCACCGCTCCGGCGTACGGAAGCGGAAGACCCACGACCAAGGTCGGTTGGCAGGCATCGATCGCCATGCGCGTTGACGATGGGATCGGCCTCGGGCGACACCCGAAGTTGATCCTCGCGACTGCGCTCAGCATGCCGAACGTGGGCGTTGCAGAAACCGCAGCGGACCTGCTCATCCGTATTGCGGACAATGGCCACCGGCCCGGTCTCGCTGCCGCTGACAAGGAGTACTGGGCGAACGCCATCCCGTCGCGCCTGCAGATCCCGGCGACGGCACGAGGCTGGCTGCCCAGCACTGATTACAGGATTGATCGTCTAGGCAAGTGGGGCGACGGACATCGCGGCGCCATCTTCGTCGAGGGCAAGGCAATGTGCCCGGCTACTCCAAAGTCGATCATCGACGCCACGAAGGATCGCATGCAGGGACGTATCGATGACGTGACGTACCACAAGCGACGCGGCAACCGTCGGTACTTCGAACTGCGCCCGAAAGCGAAGCCGGATGCTCGCGGAAACGTGAACATGATGTGCCCGGCCGCAGGCAAGAGTCCGACCGTCATCTGCCCGCTCCGCGAGATGCTCAAGACAGCCTCGAACAGCAAAGACCGGTGGGAGATCGAGGACGACGACCCCAACCTGCCCGACCGGGCGCTGATGGACGACATCTGCAAGCAGCACTCCGTCCAGTTCACCCCTGAGGACATGCCCCCGGCGTTCCAGGGGCTCGCCTACCGGTCACCGGAATGGCACGACTTCCACAGTCACGCCCGCAATTCGATTGAATCGCTGAACGGCAGCTTGAAGGGCACGCACCACGGCAACCTCGACGACCACGACCGTCGCAGGGTCCGCGGCTTCGCTGCTGCGTACGTCTTCCTCGTGATCATGGTGGTCGCGTTCAACATGAGACGCATCGCCGACTTCCTCGAGGCAGAAGCAGAAGAGTCCCGGCGAGAGAACCCGCAGGCGCCACCCGTTCAGCGTGCCCGAG
The DNA here is from genome assembly GCF_003234045.1 of Curtobacterium sp. MCPF17_047. Lineage (NCBI taxonomy): Bacteria > Bacillati > Actinomycetota > Actinomycetes > Micrococcales > Microbacteriaceae > Curtobacterium > Curtobacterium sp. MCPF17_047. The sequence goes on from NZ_QKSF01000012.1 coordinate 51,443, forward strand.
ACCGCAAGTACGCCAACCCCTACACCGCGACCCTTCCCGGTGGAGCTCCTGACGAAGTCGAACTCGCCAGACGCAGGGAGAAGAAAGCTGAAGGTGCTCGGCGAAAAGCTGAGCTCAGGGCAACGTCGCGCACGCCGCTTCGAACCTGATCCCGAACGAACGCGTCGCCACGGTCCGCGACTTCAGCACCCTCAGCCGCGCTTCCACCGAACCCCAAACCTCCAAGCGGTCTGTCCGACCCCTACTGCGCTCCGGTTGCGACATCTGCCGCAGCGCTGCCGGCCCTGAGTACCCCGGCTCGCGCTGATCCCGTCTTTTCGGGGTGCTCCGGCGCGCCCGGAAACGGCTGACGACGAGCTGGACGGGCGCAGAACGTTCTCAACGACGCAATGATCGTGTTGCGCCAGCCGGATCGATCCGCTGCCGCGCAAGAAGAAGGCCCTTCCCGGAGACATTCGGGAAGGGCCTTCTTTTTGCCGTCGAGTTCTTAACACACTAACTACGACGGCCCTTCGGTCGGGCTGACAGGATTTGAACCTGCGACCCCTTGACCCCCAGTCAAGTGCGCTACCAAGCTGCGCCACAGCCCGCGAGTCCCAAAAGGACCCAGACCCCGCCTCCACGAGGGAGACTGCGGGCCCCACCCCACACCCGACCGAGCGTGGAGCAGCCCGTCAAGCATAGCGGAAGCGGGAGCCCCACCGCGCCACGGCGACGGACCCGAGCGCGTCACCCCCGCAGGTGCATCGGCTGGACGACCCGCCGCTCCCGCGACAGCCAGGGCAGCGCGAACCCGGCGAGCAACGCCCCGAGTCCGTCCGCCGCCATGTCGCCGATGGTGTCGTCGTACCCGACGAAGATCGTGTCGTCGACGAGGTTGTGCCCGAGCCACTCGCCGATCTCCCACACCGAGCCGATCGCCATCCCGGCAGCGAGCGCCACGAGGGCGGACAGCAGCACGCCGGCGCGCGGGGCCGAGACGACGACGCCAGCGTCCGAGGCGATCACGACGAGCAACGCCGCGAGCAGCCCGACCAGGATGACGTGGACGAGCTTGTCCCAGAGGAACACGGTCGTGTACCAGTCGAGCACGCTGCTCCAGGCGGCGACCAGGCAGAGCAGCACGACGGCCGCGTCGAACGTCGGTCGCAGGCCGAGCATGCGCGGAACGACGGTGCCGAGGAGTGCGAGGGTCGTCACGGCGAACGCGACCGCTCCCCAGCCGACGGCGGCGACGGGCACGCTCACCAGGGTGACGATGCGCAGGACGTCCGCGGCCCAGACGGCGCCGTGCGGCCGTCGGAGGAACGTCGGCCCGAAGGTGTCGATCACGCGGTCGCCTGGAAGGACAGCACGGCGTGCACGGCGAGGTGGTCGGACGGCCACACTCCCCCGGGCCGCCGTGTCGAGATCGCGGCGCGGGACACGACGGCGTCCGCGGTGGCGAACACGCCGTCGATGCGCGGCTTGTCGGCGCGCGGCTCCCGGTAGGCGGCGTACGTGCCGAGTTCCGCCGTCTCCAGGCGGGAGGCTCGCCTCCAGGTGTCCGTGATGCCCGCCTCCGCCAGTGCTCGCCACGGTGCCGACCCGGCCGGCGCGTTGCAGTCGGCCATCACGACGGCGGGCAGGCCGGACTGGGCGACGATCCGGCCGAGCAGTTGCGCCGAGCGGAGTCGGGCCCATGGCGATGCGACGTCGAGGTGCGTGGCCAGTGCCAGGAACCGTCGTCCGGTCGCGTGGTCGTCGAGGACGGCGCCGACCGCGTGCCGGCGGAAGGCGGTCGCCCACGAGCGGGAGCCGGGGCGCAAGGGTGTGCGGGACATCGCCCACGACCGGCGCTCGACGACGGTGCAGCGCTCGGTGTCGACCAGGAGCCCGACGGCCTCCCCGTCGCCGAAACGGTCACGGCCGAGCAGGACCGCTTCCCAGCGCGACCCGATGCCGGTGGCGAGGTCGACGGCCTGGGGGCGCAGGGCCTCCTGGACGGCGAGCACGGTGGGCTCCTCGGAGGCGACGAGTGCCACCACGGCGTCGCGGCGGTGTTCCCACGAGTCCGGGTGGCCGGTGGGTCGGGGCACGCTGCGGCGCAGGTTGAGGGTCATGCAGTGCAGGTCGGGAGCGGCCACCGGCCCGATGATCGGTCGGTCGTCGGCCTGTCGGTGCATGCTCCCCTTCTACGAGACGGCACGGATGCCCTTCTCAGGGAGACGTCGGCTCGCCTCCTAGGGTGGGCCGATGCGTTCTCGACCCGTCCGTGCCCTGCTCGCGCTCGCTGTGACCGGTCTGGTGCTCGGGGTGACGGCCTGTTCGGGTGCGGCTCCGACCCCGCGTCCGGCGCTCGCCCGAGCGTCGTCGGACACCGTGACCGTGGTGGCGGAACGGTCCGCCGCGGACCGTTCGGTCCGGACGAGTCGTGCCCTCTTCCGATCCGCGCCGGGTGCTGTCGTCGCGCCCGCCGGAGACGCCGATGCCGTCCGCGACGCGGCGAGCGCCGCGGTCCGCGCGCACGTTCCGGCCCTGCTCGTCGACGCCGGATCGAAGAAGGCGACCACTGCCGTGACCGACGAACTCGAGCGTCTCGGGGCGTCCTGGTACCGGGCGTTCGGCGACGCGACCCTCGACACGCAGATCGAGGAGCGGGACGTGCCGGAGGTGGGCCGGCAGGCGGAGGCGGGCCGGGCCTCCCGGCAGACGGTGCTCGTCGCGGACCGGTCGGACGACGCTGCCGCGGTGGCGACGGCCCGCGCTGCCGACGCTCAGGTGGTGGAGATGCCCTCGGGCGTGTCGGACCCGGCTGCGTCGGGGGCGGTCGTCAGCGCGCTGCACGGTGCGCAGGGGCGGCCGACGCTGTTGCTCGGGGCGTCGTTCGCGGACCTCGGCCATCCGGAGTGGGTGGTCCGGGCCGCGCAGACCGGGTACCGGATCGGCGGGGGTGGGCAGCGTCCGTTCGACGGCCACCGGTACACGGCTCTCTACGGCGCGCCCGGGGCGCCGGTGCTCGGCGTCCTCGGCGAGCAGGACCCGGCCGCGAGTGTCGCGCGGGCCCGGAAGCTGGCGGAGCAGTACCGCGGGCTGTCCGACGTGCCCGTGACGCCCGCGTTCGAGGTGATCGCCACGGTGGCGGCGGGTGAGGCAGGGGACGACGGCGACTACTCACGCGAGCTGCCGGTGTCGGCCCTGGAGCCGTACGTCGATGCCGCGCACCGGGCGGGCATGCCGACCATCATCGACCTGCAGCCCGGGCGCAGCGACTTCCTGGCGCAGGCGGAGCGGTACGAGTCGCTGCTGTCGCGGCCGGACGTGTGGCTGGCGCTCGACCCGGAGTGGCGGCTCGGCCCGGACCAGGTCCCGCTCCGGCAGATCGGTACGGTCAGCGCGCGGGAGGTGAACGGCGTGTCGGAGTGGCTCGCCGGCCTCGTCCGTCGTGAGGGGCTGCCGCCGAAGGCGCTCGTCCTGCACCAGTTCCGGTCCTCGATGGTGACGGACCGCGGTTCACTCACGTCGCACCCGGAACTCGACCTGCTCGTGCACGTCGACGGCCAGGGGTCGCAGCCGGACAAGCAGGCGACGTGGAAGGCGCTGCACGACGGTGGCCCGGACGGACTGCACTGGGGATGGAAGAACTTCTTCGACGAGGACACCCCGATGCTGACGCCGGAGCAGACCATGTCCGAGGTGCAACCGACGCCGTCACTGGTCACCTACCAGTGAACGGTCGCAGGTTCTCCACAGCCTGGCGCGCCCCGCTCGGCGGCGACGCGAAGCGTTGCGCGGGGCGCGCCGACCGAGCCTGCGAGGGAGGGGCCGGGTTCGTCGGTCGGTCCTGACAGCATGGGGGCATGAGTTCACCCGCTGCCTCCCCCGTCCCGCCTGCTGCGGTGCCGTCTGCTGACATCGTGGCCGAGGCGCAGGAGGCCCTGCAGGCGCTGACCGGCCGGGTCGATGCGGTCTTCCACCCGGGGCAGCTCGAGGCGATCTCCGCGCTGGTCGAGCACCGGCAGCGAGCGCTCGTCGTGCAGCGCACCGGGTGGGGCAAGTCCGCGGTCTACTTCCTCGCCACGCTGCTGCTCCGGCGTCGGGGCGGTGGGCCGACCGTCCTCGTGTCGCCGCTGCTCGCCCTGATGCGTGACCAGGTCGCCGCAGCGGCCCGGGCCGGGGTCCGAGCGGTCTCGATCAACTCCGCGAACGCGCACGAGTGGACCGAGACCCAGGCGGCCCTCGCCCGTGACGAAGTCGACGTGCTGCTGGTCTCCCCGGAGCGGCTGAACAACCCGAAGTTCCGTGACGAACAGCTGCCCGCGCTCATCGGGCGGATGGGCATGCTCGTCGTCGACGAAGCGCACTGCATCTCCGACTGGGGTCACGACTTCCGGCCGGACTACCGCCGCCTCGCCGAACTCATCCGGTCCCTGCCGCACGGCGTGCCGGTCCTCGCGACGACGGCTACCGCGAACGAGCGCGTGGTGGAGGACGTCGCCGAACAGCTGACCGCCGGACCCGACGACCCTGTGTTCACCATCCGCGGGTCGCTCGCCCGCGCTTCGCTGCGGCTCGGTGTGCTCACCCTGCCGGACGCCCGTGCTCGCCTCGGCTGGCTGCTCGCCCACCTCGGCGACCTGCCCGGCAGCGGCATCATCTACACGCTCACCGTCTCGGCGGCCGAGGACATCGCCCGGCTCCTCCGGGAATCCGGGTACGCCGTCCGCGCCTACACCGGCCGGACCGACAACGACGAACGCGAGCAGCTCGAAGGGCAGCTGAAGGACAACCAGCTCAAGGCCCTGGTCGCCACCAGCGCGCTCGGCATGGGGTTCGACAAGCCCGACCTGGGCTTCGTCGTGCACATCGGGGCGCCGTCCTCCCCCGTGGCGTACTACCAGCAGATCGGTCGTGCCGGCCGCGCCACCGACAACGCCGACGTCCTGCTGCTGCCCGGGCGTGAGGACCAGGAGATCTGGCAGTACTTCGCCAGCGCCTCGATGCCGACCGAGTCCCGGGCCTCGGCGGTGCTCGGCGCGCTCTCCGTCGACACCGCTATGTCGACCGTGGCCCTCGAAGGGCTCGTCGACATCAAGCGATCGACGCTGGAACTGCTCCTCAAGGTGCTCGACGTCGACGGCGCCGTCCGTCGGGTCGGCGGCGGCTGGGTCGCCACCGGTCGGCCGTGGGAGTACGACGCCGCCCGCTACGAGCGGGTCGCCGCCGCCCGTGCCGCCGAGGCCGCGTCGATGCTCATCTACGAGTCCACGAGCGCGTGCCGGATGCAGCTGCTCCAGCAGGACCTCGACGACCCCACCGCGGAACCCTGTGGCCGGTGCGACAACTGCGCCGGCGCCTGGTACCCGACGGACGTCTCGGACGCGGACCGCACGGGTGCCGCGAACGCCCTCGACCAGGTCGGCGTCGAGATCGCCCCCCGTGCACAGTGGCCCTCGGGCATGTCGTCGCTGGGCGTCGCGGTCAAGGGCAAGATCCCGGTCGGCGAACTCGTCGCTCCGGGTCGGGCCGTCGCCCGGCTCACCGACCTCGGATGGGGTGGTCCGCTGCGAGCCCTGTTCGCGAACGGGACCCCGGACGCACCGGTGTCCCGCGAACTCGTCGACGGCTGTGTCCGTGCGCTCAAGGACTGGCCGTGGGAGACCCGACCGACCGGTGTTGTCGCGATGTCCTCGCGCTCCCGCCCGCAACTCGTCGCCTCGCTCGCCCAGGCGCTGTCCTCGATCGGTCGGCTGCAGCACCTCGGCACCCTCGACCGGGAGGGCGGGGTGCCGCGTGGTGACGGTGCGACGAACAGCGCCTACCGGTTGTCCGGCGTGTGGGACACGTTCGTCGTCGGACCGGAGCTCGCGGCGGCGCTGCAGGCGCACGAGGGGCCGGTCCTGCTCGTCGACGACCTGGTCGACAGCCGGTGGACGATGACGGTCGCCGGGCGGGAACTCCGACGGGCCGGGGCATCGGCCGTGCTGCCGTTCGCGCTCGCCACCGTGGCCTGACAGTTCGCCCGGCCCAGCCCGCTCGGCCGCGCGGCACCGAGCCGGCGTGACCGGGCCGGCGGGACCGAGGCCGGGCCGACCCCGGTCGGACTACCCGGCCGAACCGATCGCGTCGAGTTCGGCGACGGCGTCGTCCGGCAGCGCGAAGCCCGCGGACGCCACGTTGTCCCGCAGGTGGTCGACCGACGACGTCCCCGGGATCAGCAGCATGTTCGGCGACCGCTGGAGCAACCACGACAGCGCGACGGTCAGGCGCGAGACCTCCAGGCGCTCCGCGACCCGGTCGAGTGCCCCGGACTGCAGCGGCGAGAACCCACCGAGCGGGAAGTACGGCACGTAGGCGATGCCCTGCGACGCGGTGAGGTCGACGAGCGCGTCGTCTTCGCGGCGCGCCACGTTGTACATGTTCTGCACGCAGACGATCGGCGCGTAGCTCTGCGCCTCCGCGAGCTGCTCGGCGCTGACGGTCGACAGGCCGATGTGGCGGACGAGCCCGTCCTCCTGCAGGCGCGCGAGTGCCTCGACCTGCGGGGCGATCGAGCCCGGTTCCGGAGCGTCGAAGCCGCCCATCCGGATGTTCACGACCTCGAGCTGCTCGAGACCGAGGGTGCGGAGGTTCTCGTGCACCTGCGCCACCAGGTCGTCGGGCTGCCGGGTCGGCACCCAGTTGCCCTCGGCGTCCCGCACCGATCCGACCTTCGTCACGATGTGTACGTCGTCCCCGTAGGGCGAGAGCGCTTCGCGGATGAGTTCGTTCGTGACGTGCGGGCCGTAGAACTCAGCGGTGTCGATGTGCGTGATGCCGAGCTCGACGACGGTCCGGAGCACCCGGACGGCCTCGTCGCGGTCGGCCGGAGGACCGAACACGTGCGGTCCGGCGAGCTGCATGGCGCCGTACCCGACGCGGGTGAGTTCGAGGTCGTCGGCGAGGCGGAACGTGCCGCCGGGGAGCGATGTCGTGGTCATGGCCTCCACGATGCTCCCCGTCACCCGTCCTGCCCAGATCCCCGACGATCCTGGGACCACGGGGACCAGGACCGGACCCCGGCACTGCGCCTACGATCGGCACCGTGAGCGACAACCCCCTCGGCGACCACCTGCGCGCCCGCCGCGAGCTGGTGCAGCCGGCGGACGTCGGCATCCGCGTGACGGGCGTCCGACGCACCCCGGGCCTCCGCCGGGAGGAGGTCGCGATGCTTGCCGGGATCAGCGCCGACTACTACCTGCGCCTGGAGCAGGGGCGGGACCGCAACCCGTCACCGCAGGTCCTGGAGGCGCTCGCCCGGGTCCTGGGGCTCGACACGACCGCCACCGAGTACCTGCTCGGCCTGGCCGGCATCCGCCCGACCACTCCCGCCAGACGCTCCCGCCCCCACCGCCAGGTGGTGCCGGCCGGCACCCGCCAGCTCCTCGACGTGATCGGGCTACCGGCCTTCGTCGAGAACCGGGCGTTCGACGTCCTCGCCGCGAACAGCCTGGCGACCGAACTCGCCCCGGGCCTCCGAGCAGGCGAGAACCGACTGCGGACCATGTTCCTCGACCACGACGAGGTCGAACGGTACCCGGAGTGGCCACAGCAGCGGGCGGGGATGGTCGCCGCGTTCCGGACGTCGATCGGACCGGACGTCGACGACCCGGACGTCGTCCAGCTGGTCGGCGAGCTGTCCCTCGGCAGCGAGGAGTTCCGGCAACTCTGGGCCCGCCACGACGTGCGGCCCCTCGGTGGCGGCGCGGTGCGGATGTGGCATCCGGAGGTCGGCGACCTGGAACTCCGCCGCGAGAAGTTGGCCGTCGGCGGCACCGACGGGCAGCTGCTCGTCGTGCACCACGCGGAGCCGGGCTCACCGTCGGCACGGGGGCTCGCGCTGCTCGGTTCGCTCGCCGCGACACGGACGGCGGCAGCGCACTCCGCTACCGAACAGTCCGACGTACCGGCTTCGGGAACGTGAGTCGCATGTGGTCGCTCGTCAGGACGTCGCCGATCCCGACCATGAGCACCGAGAACAGGATCTGCTCGATGACCATCCAGAACGGGTAGAGGCCCGGGATCGCCGCGATCACCAGCGTCACGATCGGGAAGACCCGGCTGAAGAGCCGTAGTCGCTGGTACGCCCAGTAGTAGCCGAGCTGTGCGCGCCACGCGAACACGTAGAGCGTCAGGGTGATGAGCAGCACGACCGTCGCTCGGAACCACACCGCCCACGGGACGACCTCCCCGGCACGGGTCAGCAGCACGGCGACGACGATCGCGGTCAGCCCGACGACCGTCTCGGCGACGAGCAGCCACCGGATCCACCGGAACGAGCGGACCGTGTCCGGGTGGGCGAGCATGTCCTCGCGGATGACGTAGCCGCCCTGCCGACCGCCGGCCAGGCGGTCCAGGCGGAGCCGGCTCCACGCCCGGTCAGCGGTCGCTGCCAGGCCGGATGGTCGCTGCGTCACCGTCCCATCGTGCCGTACTCGACGGCTCCCTGCTGCCTCGGGCCGCCGACGCGGCTGAGAGTCCGGTCTGCCGGAGTGCGGTCTACCGGAGTGCAGTCTGCCGGGAGGCACGCCCTCCCCCGCCGCGCTGTCTCGGTCAGAAGACGGGGAGCAACTCGGCGCCGCCGAGCAGGTCCCCGGTGTCGGCATCGACCAACAGGACGGAGTGCACCACCGGCGGCAGGTCCTGCGGGTCGACGATGACCAGTACGGGGTGTTCGCCGTCCGGTGTGAACGAGCCGAAGTCGGCGGGGACGTCGTCGCCGGTCCACTGCGCCCGTTCGCTCCCCAGGACGTCGCCCGAGGACAGCTGGACCCGCACCGCGCCGACGTGCGACCCGGTCGTACCGGACCCTGCCGTCACCCGCACGCCGGTCAGGGTGATCTGGACGACTTGTTCGCCGACGACCTCGAGGCGGACGTTCCCGCGGACCTCGCCACGGATGGGGACGAGGTCGCCGGCGATCGGCAGTGCCCGTCGCCACCACGGACCGGACGCCTGCGCGTCGTCGACGGGGAGCCCGGTCGCGGCATCGATCATCGGAGCGTCGCCGGTGGCGTCCGTGGTCGGCTCGTCCGGGATGAACCCGTGGCCGATCGAGATCCCGGCGTCGTCCGCACTCGGGGACGGGTCAGGAACCGACGCCGACGTCGTCCCACCGTCCGCAGCCGACCACTGCACGACCGCGCCGGCGGCGACCACGACGAGCAGCACCAGCCCGGCCACGAGAGGCCATCGACGTCGAGACGTCGATCGCTCCCCTCGTGGCACGGACATGGCGGCTCAGCGCTTCCGGCGCTCGCGCACTCGCATGTTGACGACGATCGGCGTGCCGTCGAAGCCCCAGACCTCGCGCAGACGGCGGGTGATGAACCGGCGGTACTGCGGGTCGAGGAACGCCGAGGTGAACAGCACGAACGTCGGCGGCTGGCTCGACGCCTGCGTGGCGAACAGGATGCGGGGCTGCTTGCCGCCGCGGACCGGGTGCGGGTGCTCCTGGACCAGTTCGGCGACGAAGGCGTTGACCTTGCCCGTCGGGATACGGGTGTCCCACGACTCGAGCGCGGTTTCGAGGGCCGGCACGAGCTTCTCGAGGTGACGGCCGGTGCGGGCGGAGATGTTCACGCGCGGGGCCCAGGCGACGTGCGCCAGGTCCTGCTCGATCTCGCGCTCCAGGTAGCGGCGGCGCTCGTCGTCCAGCAGGTCCCACTTGTTGTACGCCAGGACCAGGGCACGACCGGACTCGAGGACCAGGTCGATGATGCGGAGGTCCTGCACGGACACCGGCTCGGTCACGTCGAGGACGACGACCGCGACCTCGGCCTTCTCGAGCGCGGCGGTGGTGCGGAGCGATGCGTAGAAGTCGGCGCCCTGCTGCAGGTGGACGCGCTTCCGGATGCCGGCGGTGTCGACGAAGCGCCAGGTCTTGCCACCGAGCTCGATCTGCTCGTCCACCGGGTCACGGGTCGTGCCCGCGAGCTCGTTGACGACGACGCGCTCTTCACCGGCGGCCTTGTTGAGCAGCGAGCTCTTGCCGACGTTCGGACGGCCGAGGATGGCGACGCGACGCGGGCCGCCGATCTCCTGCTTGGCGACCGCGGACACGTCGGGCAGCGTCGTGATGATGAGGTCGAGGAGGTCCGCGACGCCACGGCCGTGCAGTGCCGAGACGGGGTGCGGCTCGCCGAGACCCAGGTTCCAGAGTGCGTAGGCCTCGAGGTCACGACGCTCGTCGTCGGACTTGTTCGCGGCGACGATGACCGGGCGGTCGGTGCCGCGGAGCATCTTGACGACGTGCTCGTCGGTGGCGGTGATGCCGACCGTGACGTCGACGACGAACAGGACCGCGTCGGCGAGGTCGATCGCGACCTCGGCCTGGGCGGCGACCGATGCGTTGATGCCCTTCGCGTCGGGCTCCCACCCGCCGGTGTCGACGATGGTGAAGCGCTTGTCGTTCCACTCGGCCTTGTAGCTGACGCGGTCGCGGGTGACACCGGGGGTGTCCTGCACGACGGCTTCGCGGCGGCCGAGGATGCGGTTCACGAGCTGCGACTTGCCGACGTTCGGACGGCCGACGATCGCGAGCACCGGCAGCGCCGGCAGGTACGCGACGCCGTCGACGCCGAGCTTGCCGGCTTCGAGGAGTGCCAGGTCCTCGTCGTCCAGGTCGTAGTCCTCGAGGCCGGCGCGGAGCGCGCTTGCACGCTGGTCCGCTTCGGCGTCGTCGATGCCGGCGAGCCGCTCTCCGAGCGAGTCGTCGTACTCGGGGAAGTCGTCGTCGCTTCGGTCGTCCAGCTGCGCCATGGTGGTTTCCTTGCCGGCGGCCGGTGGGCCGCGTGTTCGTGGTTCAGATGCGGCCGTGTGGCCGGGTTGTCGTCAGTTCGTGGCCGAGCGGGCCAGGTCGACCACCGCCTGCACGGTCTGGTCGAAGTCGAGGTCGGTGGAGTCGAGGGTGGTGACACCGTCGGCGGCGTTCATGAAGTCGACGACCTTCGCGTCGGCAGCGTCCCGACGGGCCAGGGCGGCCGAGGTCTCTTCGGCCGACTGCGTCGTGACCTCTGCCGACCGACGTGCCATCCTAACGGATTCGTCGGCGGTCAACAGGATCCGGACTTCGGCGTCCGGAGCGACCACTGTCGTGATGTCGCGTCCTTCGGTGATGATGCCCTGTCCGTCGGCCATCCGCATCACCTTGCGGAAGAGCGACACGAGCTTCGCGCGGACCTCCGGCAGCTTCGCGATGTGCGCCACGGCCGCGGTGACCTCCGGCGTCCGGATGGCATCGGTGACGTCGACACCGCCGACGCGGACGAAGTACTCGTCGGGGTCGGTGCCGATCGCGTAGTCGAAGGAGTCGAAGGCCGCGACCACCGCGACCGGGTCGTCCAGGTCGACGCCCTGCTGCAGCGCGTGCCAGGCGAGCGCGCGGTAGGCGGCGCCGGTGTCCTGGTAGCCGAAGCCGAGCGCACGGGCCGCCGCGCGGGAGACGCTGGACTTGCCGCTGCCGGCAGGGCCGTCCACGGCGATGACGAACTTCGCCACGAACGCTCCGGCGGGCAGGCCGGCGGGCATCGGGTCGCGGGTCGAACCGAGCTCGCCCGCACCCTGCCCGTCAGGACCGCCGGTGACGTCGCCGCCGCCGAGGGGCCCGGGCTGGTCCTTCGGGCTCGGCAGTCCGGAGTCGGGGGCGTCCGGGCCGCCGGTGACGCCGGACTCGAGCGTGGTGTCGTTGTCGTTCAGGCCCATGCTGCTGCGATCCTCCATCCGCGACCCTCGAGTTCCTCGACGAGTCGCTGTTCGTGCTCCGGGACGACCGACACCTCGACGATGCCGATCTGCGCCCGGGGCGAGTGCTCGAGGCGCAGGTCCTCGAGGTTGATGCCGAGTTCCCCGATGGTGGTGAGGAGTTCGGCGAACTGCCCGGGTCGGTCGTCGATGAGGACGACGACCTGGGCGAACCGTGCGGTGGACCCGTGCTTGCCGGGCAGCCGTTCGACCCCGCGGTTGCCCGAGGCCATGGTCTCGGCGATCGCCCGAGGCGACCCGGCTGCGGCGGGGTCGGCGAGTGCGGTGAGCACCCGGTCGAGTTCGTCGCGGAGGTCGGCGAGCACCGGCCGGATGTGCTCGGCGTTGGCTCCGATGATCTGCACCCACAGCCCGGGGTCGCTCGCGGCGATGCGCGTGACGTCTCGGACGCCGCCGCCCGCCAGACCGAGCGCTTCGCCGGGGGCGTCCCGCAGGCGCGAGGCCATCAGCGTCGCGACCAGCTGGGGCGCGTGCGACACCACGGCGACGGCCCGGTCGTGCGACTCGGGGTCCATCGGGACGACGGTCGCGCCGAGGTCGAGTGCCAGGTGCTCGACCACGGCGGCGCGCTGGTGGCTGATGTCGTCGTGTCCGGCGATGACCCAGGGACGACCGATGAACAGGTCGGCGCGGGCGGCGGTCGGACCGCTGCGTTCGCGGCCCGCCATCGGGTGCGAGCCGATGTACCGCGAGACGTCCGCTCCGGCGGCGCGGAGTCGGTCGAGCGGCCCGGACTTGACGCTCGCGACGTCGGTGACGACGGCGTCCGGGTGCGCGCGGAGTTCGCGTTCCACGACGGTCGCGGTGACGTCCGGCGGCACGGCGACCACGATGAGTTCGGGGTCGTCATCCGCTGCCGGGAGTCGTCCGGCGCCGTAGTCGACGGCGAGCGCCAGCGCGGCCGGGGAGACGTCGTCGAGGACGACGTCCACGCCCTTGTCGCGCAGCGCCAGTCCGATGGAGGCGCCGAGCAGTCCGGCCCCGACGATCCGCACCGGCCCGCGGACGCGGCGGTCGGTCTCGGCGCGCGACAGGCGGCTGTCGGTCGCGGTCGTGCTGGCGTCGATCACTGGGCAAGCCTATCGAGCGCGGGTGCCGGGCAGCAGGACGGCACCGGGCCTGTGGAGAAGTCCCCACCGGTCCCGGCGCCGTCCGTGTCGCGGTCGGCCCGCAACGGTCAGTCTCCGACGGTCAGTCCGTGCTCTCCGCGTCGTCGTCCCCGGTGCGGGTGTCCGCGGTCCGGGCGATGCCGAGCAGCTTGCCGAGTTCGACCGTGGTCAGCTCGCGCACCTCACCCGGCGCCAGGCTGCCGAGCTGCAGCGGTCCGAACGACCGGCGGACGAGCTCGAGCACCGGGTGTCCGACGGCTTCGAGCATGCGGCGGACGATGCGGTTGCGGCCGGAGTGCAGCGTGATCTCGACGAGCGACTCCCCGCGCGAGGACTCGAGCAGCCGTGCCTTGTCGGCGGCGATCTGGCCGTCCTCCAGCTCGATGCCGTCGAGCAGCAGCTGCAGCGTGGAGGGGACCATGTTGCCGTCGACCTTCGCGACGTAGGTCTTCGTCACGCCGAAGGACGGGTGTGCCAGGACGTGGGCGAGCCCGCCGTCGTTGGTCAGGATGAGGAGCCCGGCGGTGTCGAAGTCGAGACGGCCGACGTTGAACAGCCGCTCCTCGAACTGGTCGACGAACTGTGACAGGTCGGGACGGTCGTGCTCGTCCTGCATGCTCGACACCACACCGGTCGGCTTGTTGAGCACGACGTACCGCCGAGAGGTGTCGGTCTGCACCGGCACACCGTCGACCGCGACCTCGTCGGTGTCCGGGTCGACGCGGCGTCCGAGCATGTCCGCGACCTCGCCGTTCACCGTGACGCGGCCCTCCGAGATCAGGTTCTCGGCGACCCGTCGGCTCGCCACACCCGCAGCGGCGATCACCTTCTGCAGGCGCTCACCGCCTTCCTGGAGGTCCGGCTCGCCCCCGTCGGTCGCCGTCCCGTCCGCCGGGTCCCAGTCGGGGATGATCGGGCGTTCGGGCGTGCCCTCGACGGGGCGACCGGCGTCGTCGCGCTCCCCGGCCGGGAGCGGCGTGGTCCTCTTGCGTGCCGGGTCGTTGCGGGGGCTCGTCGTGCCACCGACGTAGCGGCGCCCGTTGTGCCACACGCTGCTCGGGGCGCCGTCCGGGCTCCGGCGGTCCTCGCGGCGGGGGTCGCTGCCACGCTCGGCTCCACGGTCGTCCGGACGGCGGGAGGCCCCGCGGTCGTCACGCCCGCGGTACCCGCCGCGCTGCTCGTCACGGCCACCACGGTCGTCACGGCCACCGCGCGAGTCGCGTCCCTGGTACCCACCGCGCTGCTCGTCACGGCCACCGCGCGAGTCGCGTCCCTGGTACCCACCGCGCTGCTCGTCACGGCCACCGCGCGAGTCGCGTCCCTGGTACCCACCGCGCTGCTCGTCACGGCCACCACGGGAGTCGCGTCCCTGGTACCCGCCACGCTCGTCCCGTCCGCCGGTGCGGCGGTCGCCGGAGTCGTCGCGGCGCACGAAGCGGCCGCGGTCGTCGTCACGGCTCACGAAGCCGCCACGGTCGTCGCTGCGTCGGTCGGCACCGCGCGTGTCCCGGTCCGGACGTCCGCGGTACCCACCGCTGGTGCGGTCGTCACCACCGCGGTACCCGCCGGAGGAACGGTCGTCCCGCCCGCGGTACCCACCGCTGACGCGGTCGTCACCACCGCGGTACCCACCACGGTCACCCGTGCTGCGCTCGTCGCGGCCACGGTAGCCACCGGTCGGCCGATCTGCGCCACGTTCGTCGCGGCCGCGGAACCCGCCCGTCGGCCGGTCACCACCACGGTCGTCCCGACCGCGGAACCCGCCGGAGGAACGGTCGTCACGACCGCGGTACCCGCCACTGCTCCGGTCGTCGCCGCCACGGAACCCTCCGGTCGGACGGTCTCCACCACGTTCGTCGCGGCCGCGGAACCCGCCCGTCGGACGGTCCCCACCACGTTCGTCGCGGCCGCGGAACCCGCCGGAGGAACGGTCGTCCCGACCGCGGTACCCGCCACCGCTCCGGTCGTCGCCGCCACGGAACCCGCCCGTCGGACGGTCCCCGCCACGCTCGTCACGCCCGCGGAACCCGCCCGTCGGACGGTCCCCACCACGCTCGTCACGCCCACGGAACCCGCCCGTCGGACGGTCCCCACCACGCTCGTCACGCCCGCGGAACCCGCCCGTCGGACGGTCCCCACCACGCTCGTCACGCCCGCGGTACCCCCCACGGTCGCCGCCGCCGGCCCGGTCATCGCGCCCGCGGTACCCGCCGGACGAACGGTCGTCCCCGCCGCGGTACCCGCCGCGGTCGCCGCCCGCGGCCCGGTCGTCGCGTCCGCGGTACCCGCCGGAGCCGGCCCCGTCGCGTCCGCGGGGTGCGTCTTCGCGGCGACCGGAGCCTCCCGGCCGGTCACCGCCCGGGCGACCCCCGCCGCGGCGGTCGTCGTCTCGTCGTGCACGGTCGTTCTGGTCAAACCCGGCCATCGGGGATCCCTTCGGTCTGCCCGAAACCGTCCGCGCCGTCCTCCAGGAGGGGCGAGATGAGCGGAAGCTCGTCGAGCGAGTTGATGCCGAGTTGCTGGAGCAGCAGCTCGGAGGTGACGTAGTTGATGGCGCCGGTCTCGGAGTCGGTGAACGACTCCTCGATGAGGCCGCGCGCGACGAGCGTCCGGACCACGCCGTCGACGTTGACGGCCCGGATCGCGGCGATCTGGGAGCGGGTGATCGGCTGCTTGTAGGCGACCACGGCGAGGGTCTCGAGCGCCGCCTGGGACAACCGGGCGGGGCGCTCGGCCTCGACGAACTGCTCGACGACGGCGTCGAGTTCGGCACGGACGTAGAACCGCCAACCACCGCCGACCTCGCGGAGCTCGAAGCCGCGGCGGACCGTCCCCTCGACGCCGTCGAAGTCCGCGACGAGGCGGTCGACAGCCTGTCGGACGACGGGCACCGGCGCGCCGACGGCGGCGGCGAGCGCGACGAGGGACTGCGGCTGGTCGGCGATCATCAGGATGGCTTCGAGCTGCCGGTCGACCGGCGCCGCGACGGGCGGTACGTCGACGGGGGATGTGTCAGGTGAGCGCCCCGCGGCCGCGGCACGGAGTTCCGACTCGAGGGCGCGGGCGTCCTCGATCTCGTCCGCACCGCCCGGCTCGGCTGATCCTCCGGCGCGCGACCGAGCGCCGTGCGCGTGCACGTCATCCGTCATAGTCGGCTCCCAGGTTCGCGAGGCTCTCGTCCGTCCAGTCGAGCGCGGTCCACCGGAGGACGAGTTCCCCGAGCGGTTCGAGTTGTTCGAACGAGATGGAGGCGTTCCGGTACAGCTCCAGGATCGCGAGGAAACGAGCCACCACGATACCCGCCTGGTCGACCCCGGCGATGAGTTCGCGGAACGTGACGTCCGGCGACCCCTCGTCGGTGCGGGTACGGAGGACCGACACCACGATGGCGGCCTGTTCCCGGATGCTCACCGCGGGGGCGTGCAGGTGGTCGAGGCCGACGGTCGGGATCTCGCGCGGTGCGAAGGCCAGCGCCGCCATCGCCGCGAAGTCCTGCACGGACAGGGTCCAGACCAGCTCGGGCGTCCGAGCACGGAACCGTTCCTCGAGCCGGACGCTCCGCACGTGTCGTCGCGACTCGGCGCCCCAGCGGTCACCGAACCAGTCCGCGGCCTGCTTGAACGCCCGGTACTGCAGCAGTCGGGCGAACAGCAGGTCGCGGGCTTCGAGCAGGGCCACGTCCTCGGCGTCGACGAGTTCGCCCTGCGGCAGCAGCCCGACGATCTTCAGGTCGAGCAGCGTCGCGGCGACGACCAGGAACTCGCTCGCCTCGTCGAGTTCGTCGCTCGACGAGGCGAGCCGGACGTACGCGATGAACTCGCCCGTGACGGCACTCAGGGCGACCTCGGTGATGTCGAGCTCGTGCTTCGTGATGAGCGACAGCAGCAGGTCGAACGGCCCGTCGAAGTTGCTGAGGCGCACCCGGAACCCGGGTGCGGTCGTGGTGCCGACCGGCGCGTCGGTCGCGCCGTCGGCGTGTCCGGCTGCGTCGGACGGGAGGCTCGTGGCCGGGTCCTCAGGCGACGGCGCCACGCTGGACGAGCTCTCGGGCCAGCTGCCGGTAGGCATGGGCCGCAGCGTGGTCCGGAGCCGTCTGCGTGATCGGTCGCGCCGAGACGGTCGCGTCCGGGAACTTCACGGTGCGCCCGATGACGGTGTCGAGGACGCTGTCGCCGAACGTCTCGACGACACGCTCCATGACCTCGCGCGAGTGCAGCGTCCGCGAGTCGTACATCGTCGGGAGGATGCCGTCGAGCACCAGCGCCGGGTTCAGCCGGTCGCGCACCTTGTCGATCGTCTCGATGAGCAGCGCGACACCGCGCAGCGCGAAGAACTCGCACTCGAGCGGGATGAGCACGCCGTGCGCCGCGGTGAGCGCGTTCACGGTGAGCAGCCCGAGGGACGGCTGGCAGTCGATGAGGATGACGTCGTAGTCGTTCGACACCTTCCGCAGGACGCTCGCCAGGATCTGCTCGCGGGCGACCTCGTTGACCAGGTGCACCTCGGCCGCGGACAGGTCGATGTTCGCCGGGATGACGTCGAGCAGCGGCACGTTCGTCGGCTGGATGACCTGGTTCGGGTCCTTCACGGCACCCATCAGCAGGTCGTAGACCGTCGGGATGTCGTGCGTCCGGACACCGAGACCGGCGGACAGGGCGCCCTGCGGGTCGAAGTCGACCGCCAGGACACGGCGGCCGTACTCGGCGAGCGCGGCACCGAGGTTGATGGCGGTGGTGGTCTTGCCGACCCCGCCCTTCTGGTTGCACAGGGAGATGATGCGGGCGGGACCGTGGCCGTCCAGCTCTTCCGGCACGGGGAACGACCGCACGGGCCGACCGGTCGGACCCGTGACGATGTCGCCGGTACCGGAGGCTGTCGTCGGGATGCTGCTCACCGGGCCATCGTACCGGCGCAGTCGCGCCGGACCGGGCCGCACCGCCGGGCGGTGGCCGACGAGGCGGACGGGCCACGGGCCTCCCGGCCGTCGGAGAGCCGGGATCAGGCGGCGCGGAGGGCGACGCGCATGCTGTCGACGCGTTCCGCGATGACCGGATCGGTGGCCCACCGCTGCTGCAGGCGCCCGACGAGGTCGGCGATCTGCTCGCGGTCGAGGCCGGCGATGAGTCGGAGGCCGACCGTCAACTCGGGCCCGGCGAACCGCGACAGCGGGTCCCCCGGCGACAGCTCGACGCGGACCACGGCCGGCTCGGTCTCGATCGTGCCGGCGAAGGCCTGCGCGACCTCCGGGTCCTCGGAGCACGGCGTCCACGGGAGGTCCTGTCCGAGCGCCCACACGGCGGGGCGGCGGAGCACGAACTCCGTCGCTGCCGTCGGGTCGAGCACGACGAGCTGCGTGTCCTCGCTCGCGGCGGCCATCGCGACCCGGCGCGACTCGACCGGGATGGGTCGGGCGTCCGCGTCCCAGGCGCGCATCGCCTCGACCGAGGTGAACGCGGGCATCACCGCACGACCGTCGGGGCCCGCGACCGTGACGATCGAGAGCTCCTGGGTCTTGTCGACGATGCGGCCGTCCGGCGTCTCGCCGACGTCACCGGCCTCGGCGACGAGCGGGATGAGCAGCCGTGCGGTGCGGAGAGCGTCGACGACCGCGCCGTGCGGGCCTCCGGACGCGACCGCGGTGATCGCGGCGACGACGGCGGGATCGGCCAGGCCGTCGTCCTCGGTGAAGGTCGTGTCGTGCGCGTCGAACGTGCGGCCGGCCCACGGGTTGCCGGCGGAGTCGCCGGCGTGGTCGTGCGCCGCCTGCTGGTCTGCTGCCTGCTCGTCTGGGTCAGGGCCGGCACCCCGACCGTTCGAGATGCCCGCCACGGGACTACTCCGACGCGATGTCGAGTGCGGCCGGCAGCGTGAACGCGCCCGTGTACAGGGCCTTGCCGATGATCGCGCCCTCGAGCCCGTGCGGCACGAGCGTACGGAGCGCGCGGAGGTCGTCGAGCGTCGAGATGCCACCCGAGGCCACCACGGGCTGGTCGGTGCGGTCGCAGACCTGGCGGAGCAGGTCGACGTTCGGACCCTGCAGGGTGCCGTCCTTCGTCACGTCGGTGACCACGTACCGGGCGCATCCGGCGTCCTCGAGCCGGTCGAGCACCTCCCAGAGGTCCCCGCCGTCCTCGGTCCACCCGCGGGCGGCCAGGGTGGTCCCGCGGACGTCGAGCCCGACGGCGATCTGCTCGCCGTACTGCCCGATCACACGGGCCGCCCACTCCGGGTTCTCCAGCGCGGCGGTACCGAGGTTGACCCGAGCCGCACCGGTCGCCAGAGCGGCTTCGAGCGAGGCGTCGTCGCGGATGCCGCCGGAGAGCTCGACGGACACGCCCTCGACCTCCCGGATGGCGTGGGCGATGACCCGTCGGTTGTCACCCCGGCCGAACGCGGCGTCGAGATCCACGAGGTGGATCCACTCGGCACCCTGGTCCCGCCAGGTGCGCGCGGCAGCGACCGGGTCGCCGTACCCCGTCTCACTGCCGGCTTCGCCCTGGGTGAGGCGCACCGCCTGGCCGTCGACGACGTCGACCGCGGGCAGGAGGACGAGGGGCTGGGTGGTGGAGAGCTCGGTCATGGTCCCGTCGGGATCGGGGGTCACAGCGACGAGACCCAGTTGCGGAGGAGGCGGATGCCCGGCTCGCCGGACTTCTCCGGGTGGAACTGCGTGGCGCTCAACGGGCCGTTCTCGACGGCGGCGACGAAGCGCTCGCCGTGCTCGGCCCACGTCAGCTTCGGCGCGCGGAACGGACCGTAGGCGTCGAGCGGGAAGTCGGTGACCCCGTAGGAGTGCACGAAGTAGAACCGCTCGTCGTGGAGGCCGTCGAAGAGCACCGAGTCCTCGGGCGCCTGGACCGTGTTCCATCCCATGTGCGGCAGGACGTCGGCCTTGATCGGCTCGACGACACCCGGCCACTGTCCGAGGCCCTCGACATCGGCACCGCGCTCGACGCCACGGGCGAAGAGCACCTGCATGCCCACGCAGATGCCGAGCACGGGACGGCCACCGGCCAGGCGGTGGTCGACGATCTCGCCGCCGCGGACCCCGTCGAGCTGGTCGACCACCGCGGCGAACGCGCCGACCCCGGGAACGAGCAGACCGTCGGCCGCCAGGGCCGTCTGCTTGTCGTTCGACAGGGTGACGTCGGCCCCGGCACGTTCGAGAGCCTTCGCCGCCGAGTGGACGTTGCCGGAGCCGTAGTCGAGGACGACGACGTTCGGGCGGGTGGTGCTCACAGCGTGCCCTTCGTGGACGGGATGCCGTCGACGCGCGGGTCGAGTTCGACAGCGCGGCGCATCGCACGGGCGAAGGCCTTGAACTCGGCCTCCGCGATGTGGTGGGGGTCGCGGCCGTCGAGGACGCGGACGTGGACCGTGATGCCGGCGTTCATCGTGATCGCCTCGAACACGTGCCGGACCATGGACCCGGTGAAGTGCCCGCCGATCCGGTGGAACTCGAAGCCGGCGGGCTCTCCGGTGTGCACGAGGTACGGACGACCGGAGACGTCGACGACCGCCTGGGCGAGTGCCTCGTCGAGCGGCACGAGGGCGTCGCCGTAGCGGCCGATGCCCGCGCGGTCACCGAGGGCCTGACGGAGCGCCTGACCCAGGACGATGCCGGTGTCCTCCACCGTGTGGTGCACGTCGATGTCGGTGTCGCCCGAACTCTGCACGCGCAGGTCGATCAGCGAGTGCTTGCTGAAGGCGGTGAGCATGTGGTCGAAGAACGGCACGCTCGTCGAGATCTCGGACGTGCCGGTGCCGTCGAGGTCGAGCGACAGGGAGACGGTCGACTCACTCGTCGAGCGGGTGATCTCGGCGGTGCGCGCGGTCATGCTGCAACCCTAACGGGCGGCTGCTCGACGGCGACCTCGCGCATGGCGTCGAGGAACGCGGTGGTCTCCTCAGCCGTGCCGGCGCTGACACGCAGGTGGTTCGGGATGCCGAGGTCACGCACGATCACGTCCCGCTCCAGCAGGGACTCGAACGCAGTACGCGGGTCGGCGACGCCGCCGAACAGGACGAAGTTCGACCACGTCTCGTGCGGCTGGTACCCCATGGCCCGCAGCTCCGTCACCATCCGATCGCGCTGCCCGCGGATGTCGTCCACCATGCGGAGCATCTCCGGGGCGTGACGGAGGGCGGCGACCGCGGCGGCCTGTGTCAGTGCGGACAGGTGGTACGGCAGGCGGACCAGGCGCAGGGCGTCGATCACGGCCGGGTCGGCGGCGAGGTACCCGACCCGGGCGCCCGCGAACGCGAAGGCCTTGCTCATGGTCCGCGAGACGACCAGGCGCGGGCGTCCGGGCAGCAGCGTGAGGGCCGTCGGCTGGCCGGCGGGCATGAACTCGGCGTAGGCCTCGTCGACCATCACGATGCCGTCGGTGGCCTCGTAGACGGCTTCGATGGTCGCGAGGTCGAGGGGCGTGCCCGTCGGGTTGTTCGGCCCGCAGAGGAACACGAGGTCGGGCTGGTGCGCACGCACCGCGGCGACCGCGGTCTCGGGAGAGATGCGGAACTCGGCGTCCCGCTCGGCCGCGATCCACCGACTGCCCGTGCTCGAGGCGATGATCGAGTGCATCGAGTAGGTGGGCGGGAACCCGAGCACGCTGCGCCCCGGACCGCCGAACGCCTGGAGCAGCTGTTGGATGACCTCGTTCGAGCCGTTCGCCGCCCAGATCGACTCGGCACCCAGGCCTTGTCCGAGGTACCCGGCGAGGGACTCCCGCAACTCGGTGAACTCGCGGTCCGGGTAGCGGTTGACGGTCGCCAGCGCCTGACGGATCGAGGCGACGATGTCGTCGGCCACGTCCTGCGGCACCGGATGCGTGTTCTCGTTGACGTTGAGTTGCACGCGGACGTGCTTCTGCGGGGCGCCGTAGGGGCTCTGCCCGCGGAGGTCGTCTCGGATGGGGAGGTCTTCGAGCGTGGTTGCCACCGATCCATCGTAGGCCGCACTGCCCGCATGCTGACCGGCCGTCCGGACGGTCACGCCAGGGGCGAACGCCCGCGGAATGCCCGACCCCTCAGTACCGGGTCAGTGCTCGTACTGCGTGGGGATCGAGATCTCTTGCCCGGCCTGCACGGCAGACCCGTTCAGGGCGTTGAGGCTCACGACGTCCTGGATGAAGTCACGGGGGTCGGAGTTCGGCGCGGTGTCCTCGGCGACCTGCCACAGCGTCTCGCCGGGCTGGATCGTCACGGTGTCGAAGTGCACGTTCGCCGCACGGTCACCGGCCGAGGCCTGGCCACCGTTCAACATCGCGATGCCCACGCAGAGCAGGACGGGGACAGCCGCGAGGGTGGTGAAGACCACTCGCCCGCGACGGGTGAGACGGAGGCGCGTGTGCGCGACGGGTGCTGCGGTGTGCTGCATGTCCGCGATGGCGTTGGTGCTCATGTCGTTGCCTTCCTGCTTGCCTTGGTGTCGGTCGACCGTCGTGGCCGTCCGAAGCCGTGTACCGAACATACGTTCGACTCGGAGGATGCACAACCCCTCGGGAGGGATTCGTGGGGGTTTTTCTTGCGACACGCTCGAACAGGTGTTTGTCCGACATGTCACGGTCGGATACTGTTTCGATCGACTGGAGCAAGTCTCGCCGGGACCACTGACATTCCCGCGAGGCACGGTTCCACTCCGGACGAAGGGCGAGACGTGGCGGACGAACTGCGCGGACAGAAACCGTTGACGGCGAAGCAGCAGTCGATCCTCGACGCGATCCGAGCGTCGATCGCGAGCCGCGGCTACCCGCCGAGCATGCGCGAGATCGGCGACGCAGCCGGCCTGTCCTCACTGTCGAGCGTGTCCCACCAGCTCGGGCAGCTCGAACTCGGCGGCTGGATCCGCCGAGATCCCAACCGTCCCCGCGCGCTCGAGGTCCTGGTCGACGAGCCGACCCCCGACTCCGACGGCCCCGACGTCGACGCCACGACGCTCGTCCCCCTGGTCGGACGCATCGCCGCCGGTGTCCCGATCACCGCCGAGCAGCACGTCGACGAGATCATCCCGCTCCCCCGTCAGCTGGTCGGTACGGGTGACCTCTTCATGCTCAAGGTCGTCGGCGAGTCGATGATCGACGCGGCGATCTGCGACGGCGACTGGGTCGTCGTCCGGTCGCAGCAGACGGCCGAGAACGGCGACGTCGTCGCCGCGATGCTCGACGAGGAAGCCACGGTCAAGGTCTTCCGGCAGCGCGACGGCCACACCTGGCTGCTCCCCCGCAACACCGCGTTCGAGCCGATCCTCGGCGACGCGGCGACGGTCCTCGGCAAGGTGGTGGCGGTCCTCCGCTCCCTCTGACCCCGCAACACGCAACGAGGGCGGCTCCTCGCAACGGGATCACGTTGCGAGGAGCCGCCCTCGTTGCGTTTCGCGATCCTGCTCGGACCGGGGACGGACAGACGGGAGGCGCGGTGCCAGCTGGCACCGCGCCTCCCGTCCGTCAGCCAGTTTCAGGCGGAGGCGCCCGGCGCGACCACGTACGGGTCGAGCTCCGCGACCTCCCGCTGGAACACACGCACCCGGAGGCGCGTGCCCTCCTCCACGTAGTCGAGCGACTCGACCGCGCCGGAGTCGTGCAGCTGCGACACCAGGTCTCCGCGCGAGAACGGCAGGACCACGGTCAGTTCGACGTCGGGTTCCGGCAGCCGTTCCTCGATGGCGTCGAGGAGCTCCGGGATGCCCTCGCCCGTGCGGGCGGAGACGAACACGGCGTCCGGCGCGAGCCCGAGGAGCAGCATCCGCTGCGTGTCGTCGACCAGGTCGGACTTGTTGAAGACGACGACCTCGGGGACGTCGCGGGCGCCGACGTCGCCGATGACCTCGCGGACCGTGGCCAGCTGTGCCGCCGGGTCCGGGTGCGAGCCGTCGACCACGTGCACGATGACGTCGGCGTCGCCGACCTCTTCGAGGGTGGAGCGGAACGCCTCGACCAGCTGGTGCGGCAGGTTGCGGACGAACCCGACGGTGTCGGTGAACGTGAACTCACGACCCTTCGCGGTACTCGTTCTGCGGACCGTCGAGTCCAGCGTCGCGAACAGCTGGTTCTGCACCAGCACGCCGGCGCTCGTCAGGCGGTTGAGCAGCGACGACTTGCCGGCGTTCGTGTAGCCGGCGATCGCGACGCTGGGGACCTCGTTGCGGTTGCGCTCGGCACGCTTGGCCTCGCGGGCGGGGGTGAAGCCGGCGATCTGCCGACGGAGCTTCGCCATCCGGGTGTGGATCTTGCGGCGGTCGAGCTCCATCTTCGTCTCACCTGGGCCGCGGGAACCCATGCCCGCACCGCCGGAGACCTGACCACCGGCCTGTCGGGACATCGACTCACCCCAACCACGCAGACGCGGCAGCAGGTACTGGAGCTGCGCGAGCTCGACCTGCGCCTTGCCCTCCCGCGTGGAGGCGTGCTGGCTGAAGATGTCGAGGATCACCGCGGTGCGGTCGATGACCTTGACCTTGACGACGTCCTCGAGTGCACGGCGCTGTGAGGGCGCGAGCTCGGTGTCGGCGATCACCGTGTCCGCCCCGGTGGCCTTGACGACCATCGCCAGCTCCTGGGCCTTGCCCTTGCCGAGGTAGGTCGCGGGGTCCGGGTTCGGACGGCGCTGCAGGAGCCCGTCGAGCACCACGGCGCCGGCGGTCTCGGCGAGGGCCGACAGCTCGCGGAGGGAGTTCTCGGCGTCCGAGGCGTCGCCCTGCGCGTACACGCCGATGAGGACGACCCGCTCGAGCCGGAGCTGCCGGTACTCGACCTCTGTGACGTCCTCGAGCTCGGTGGAGAGACCGCCGACCCGGCGGAGCGCCGCGCGGTCGTCACGGTCGTACTGTTCGCCGTCGCCGTCCCAGCCCTGCTCGTCGACCGAGCGGGTCTGGATCGCCTGTGCCGGCGCGAAGATGGAGGAGGCGGCGCGCCTGTCGGCGTTGCGCAGCACTCGCTCGACGACACCGTCTGCGCTGTCGTCGTGGATGGTCTGTTCGTCCTGCTGATGGGTTTCCGTCATGCTGTCCACAGGCTACCTCCGGACGCCTCAGGACACACGGGGTTCCCGGTACGGTTCTTCCATGGCGAACGACCACTACTTCTCGGCCACCCCGGAGAGCGCGGCGCGACCGCGGCAGATCCGGGTGACCCTCGCCGGTCGGACGCTCGAGCTCACCACCGCGGCGGGTGTCTTCAGCCCCGACGGCGTCGATCGCGGCACGAGCGTGCTGCTGCAGAACGTCCCCGCTCCCGCGCCGGACGGGGACCTGCTCGACGTCGGCTGCGGCTGGGGGCCGCTGGCGATCACGATGGCGCTGCAGTCCCCGGACGCCCACGTGTGGGGAGTCGACGTCAACGAGCGCGTGCTCGACCTGGCGCGGACGAACGCGGCCGCCGCCGGTGCGGAGAACGTCACCGTCGGACTGCCCGGGGAGATCCCCACTGACACGACGTTCGCCACGATCTGGTCCAACCCACCGATCCGGGTCGGCAAGGACGAACTGCACGACATCCTCCGCACCTGGATCCCCCGGCTCGCGGTCGGCGGGGACGCCTGGCTGGTCGTCTCGAAGGACCTCGGTGGCGACTCGCTGCAACGCTGGTTGCAGCAGATGCTGGGGGACGGCTTCAGTGTCGCGCGGGCGACGACCGACAAGGGCTTCCGCGTCATCCGGGTGCACCGCACAGCCTGACGCACGCGCACGCGCTCGCGCGGTCACGGCCGGGCTGCGCGGTCGGGGCGGAGTGCGCGGTCGGGGCGGAGTGCGCGGTCAGGCCGGAGTGCGCGGTCAGGCCGGACCGGTGAGGGCATGGAGACGCGGGACGCTCGGCCGGGAGGCACGGATCGCCGCAGCGACGTCCGCCCGGTGATCCGGGCCTCCCGTCCGACGGCACCGCCACCCGCAGCGCGAACGGCGTGCCCGTTCAGACCGTCAGGTCCCCGGAGAACACGAGTTCGGCCGGACCGGCGAGCGAGACGTGTTCGCCGTCCTCGGTCGCCGTCATGCGCACGGTGAGCACGCCACCCGGCACGCGGACGCGCCAGGTGTCCGGTGCCGAGGCACCAGCCCAGTACCGAGTGGCGAGGGCCGCGGCCACCGCGCCGGTGCCGCAGGAGAGCGTCTCGCCGCTGCCTCGCTCGTGCACGCGCATCGTGATCTCGCCGACGCCGTCGGTGACGAGCGGGTCGCCGGGCAGGACGAACTCGACGTTCGCACCGGTGGTCGGTGCCGGGTCGAGGACCGGGATGTAGGTGAGGTCGATGCCTGCGAGCTCCGCTTCGCTGGCCACCGCGACGACGACGTGCGGGTTGCCGACGTCGATGCCCAGACCGGGACGAGCGTTGTCGAGGTCCTTCGCCCGGACGAGGACGTCGTCCGCTCCGCCGCCGTCGATGCCGAGTCCCCAGCGCCCGAGGTCCGCGGCGAACCCGTTCGAGGAGCGCTGGATGTCGACGACGCCCTTCCGGCTACCGACCGTCAGCGTGCGGCCCGGCTCGAGCTCGACGAGCCCCGCCTCGGTCAGGTACCGGGCGAAGACGCGGATGCCGTTGCCGCACATCTCCGCGACCGAGCCGTCGGCGTTGTGGTAGTCCATGAACCAGGTCGCGTCGGGGTCCTCGTCGAGGATGGCCCGTCCTTCCGGGATCGCGTCGGAGCGCACGGCACGGATGACGCCGTCGGCGCCGACCCCGAACCGACGGTCGGCGATCGCGCGGATCCGGTCGGGGGTCAGGTCGACCGCGGCGTCGGGGTCGGCGAACAGGACGAAGTCGTTGCCGGTCCCGTGGCCCTTGGTGAAGTGCAGCTCGGTCACGGGACGATCTTACGGGCCAGCTCGGACAGCTCTACCGTGCCGGCCCCGGTGACGTCGAGGGTGCTGACGTGCGTCGTGTCGCCGTCGGTGTAGCGCTTGAACCAGGAGACCTGCCGACGGGCGTACTTGCGCGTGGCGATGCTGGTGGCCTCGACGGCCTCCTCGGTGCTCGCCTCGCCGCGGAGGACCTGCAGCGCCTGCGCGTAGCCGATCGCGGCACGGGCCGTCGGGCCCTGCTCGAGCCCCTCGTCGCGGAGGCGCGCGACCTCGTCGACGAGCCCGTCGGCGAACATCCGCTCGGCCCGCACGCGCAGGGCGTCGACGAGCTGCTCACGGTCGCGACGCAGGTGCAGGACCTGGGCGGGTCGCCAGGACCGCGGGGCGGACGGGAGGCTCGGCGTGACACGGTCCGACCGGCTCGCGATCTCGACGGCCCGGATCAGACGACGCGGGTTCCGCGCGTCGATGACGGCGGCGGCCTCGGGGTCGAGCGCGCGGAGCCGCTCGAGCAGGACGTTCGGGCCGAGTTCGCGGTGCTCGCGCTCCAGTTCCTCGCGGAGGACCGGGTCGGTGCCCGGGAACACGAGGTCGAACAGCACCGCCGAGACGTACAGCCCGCTGCCGCCGACGAGGACCGCGATCCCGCCGTCCGCCGTGATGTCCGCGATGACGGCGCGGGCGTCGCGCTGGTACGCGGCGACGCTCGCTTCGTCGGTCACCCCCAGGACGTCGAACAGGTGGTGCGGGATGCCACGCCGTTCGGACTCCGGCACCTTCGCCGTCCCGATGTCCATGCCACGGTAGAGCTGCATGGCGTCCGCGTTGACGATCTCCGCCCGTCGGCCCTGCTCCCGGTGCCGCTCGGCGATGTCGAGGGCGAGTTCGGACTTGCCGGTGCCGGTCGCCCCGACGACGGCGATCAGGTCAGCGGCCGACACGGAGCGTGGGGAGGCCGAGCGACACCGGGCGGGCACCCTCGCCGGGCACGGTCGGGGTCGGGACGCCGCAGGACTCGGCCTGCGCGGTGTCCCAGGCGTCGCCGGCCCGGGTGCGACGGATGCGCAACGGAGCGTCGGAGTCCGCGAGGAGGAAGTGGGGTGCCGACCGGGTGATCTCCACCGAGACCACGTCGCCGGGCCGCGGGACCTCAGAGCCCTTCGGGACGGCGAAGTGCACCAGGCGGGAGTCCTCGGCGCGGCCGGAGAGCCGGTGCGTGGCGTCGTCCTTCTTGCCCTCACCCGTGGCGACCAGGACCTCGACCGTGCGGCCCACCTGCGCGGCGTTCTCCTCGGCCGTGATGCGCTCCTGCAGGGCGATGAGTCGCTCGTACCGTTCCTGCACGACCTGCTTCGGCAGTTGCTCGTCCATCGTCGCGGCGGGGGTGCCGGGTCGGATCGAGTACTGGAACGTGAACGCCGTCGCGAAGCGGGCCTGTTCGACGACCCGGAGCGTGTCCTGGAAGTCGGCTTCGGTCTCGCCGGGGAAACCGACGATGACGTCCGTGGAGATCGCCGCGTGCGGGATGGCGGCGCGCACCCGGTCGAGGATCCCGAGGAACCGCTCGCTGCGGTAGCTGCGACGCATGGCCTTGAGCACCCGGTCGGACCCGGACTGCAGCGGCATGTGCAGCTGCGGCATCACGTTCGGCGTCTCGGCCATCGCGGCGATGACGTCGTCCGTGAACGCGGCGGGGTGCGGGCTCGTGAAGCGGACGCGTTCCAGACCGGCGATCTGCCCGGTGGCGCGGAGGAGCTTGCCGAACGCCTGGCGGTCGCCGAACTCGACGCCGTAGGAGTTCACGTTCTGGCCGAGCAGGGTGACCTCGATCGCCCCGTCGTCGACGAGCGCCTGGATCTCGGCGAGGACGTCGCCGGGACGGCGGTCCTTCTCCTTGCCGCGCAGGGCGGGCACGATGCAGAACGTGCAGGTGTTGTTGCAGCCGACGGAGATCGACACCCAGCCGCTGGAGGTCGACTCCCGCTTGGTGGGCAGCGTCGACGGGAAGACCTCGAGCGACTCGAGGATCTCGAGCTGCGCCTCGCCGTTGTGCCGCGCTCGTTCGAGCAGGGTCGGCAACGACCCCATGTTGTGCGTACCGAAGACGACGTCCACCCAGGGTGCCTTCTCGAGGATGACGTCCTTGTCCTTCTGCGCCAGGCAGCCGCCCACCGCGATCTGCATGCCCGGGTGGTCGCGCTTGATCGACGCGAGGCGCCCGAGGTTGCCGTAGAGACGCTTGTCGGCGTTCTCGCGGACCGCGCAGGTGTTGATCACGACGACGTCGGCCTGCTCGTCCTCGGCCCCCTGGGACCCGGCGGCCACGTACCCGGCGGCGCGGAGCGAACCGCTGAGCCGTTCGGAGTCGTGCACGTTCATCTGGCACCCGTACGTGCGGACTTCGTAGGTACGCGGGCGCGAGGCGACGGTGTCCATGATCGTCCAGTGTAGGTCCGGGCTCGGGGTCCGCGGCGGCGGCGCCGGGACGTCCGCGCGGCAGCGCCGGGATGTCCGCTCGGCAGCGCGGGAACGTGAGAACGGGCCGGAGCGCGTCCGCTCCGGCCCGTTCCTGACACATCACGCGGCAGACGACACTCGTCCGTCACTCGAAGCGGACGGTCCCGCCCCCGGTCGTCGGACGTCGCGGTCCGTCCAGGGCACGCTCGACGGCGACGCGGACGACACCACCGTTGTAGCCCTTGCGCATCAGGAACCCGGACAGCCGGCGTTCGGCGGTCGCACGGTCGAGGCCGCGCATCTGTCCGGCACGCTTCGCAGCCAACTCGAGGGCCCGGACGAACTCGTCGTCCTCGTCGTCGGCGGCCGCTTCGAGGGCGGCGTCAATGGCGGCCTGGTCGATCCCCCGACGACGGAGGTCGGCGACGATCGCCTGCCGCCCGAGCCCCTTCCGCGAGTGCATCCGGTCGACCAGGTCGGTGGCCAACGCGATGTCGTCGAGCAGCCCGACCCGCGTCAGCCGCTCGATCTCGTGCTCGATGACGTCCGGGTCGAACTCGTCCTGCTTGACGAGCATCGTCCGGAGTTCGGACGTGCTGACGCCACGACGGCTCAGCGCTCGCATGCTGATGCGCTCGGCGTCAGCACGCTGCTCGTCGAGCGGCCGCGGTGCGTCGGCGGGATCGATCTCCCCGCCGGTGATCGAGAAGACCGACGCGGTGGGGGCATCGGCTTCCTCCCCGTCGTACCCGCTCTGCTCGGCACGGGTCGTGCGTCCGGAGCCGTCCCCCACCACGGGCGACAGCCACTCGGACTGCGCGCCACGGATCGGCAATGGCACCGGGGTGTCTGCGTCGGGACGGTCGGCGCTGGCGCTGCTGTCGGGCTCTGGGGTGCCCTCAGGGGCATCCGACTGTGGAGGAGCCGTCCGCGGCGCCGCAGCGGACGGGCCCCGACGGGACCGCGCACCGAAGAGGTCGGTGACGGGTGCGAGGTCCGCGTCGTCCTGTCCGGCCGTCACGCGCCCTTCGCGACCTTCGGCGCGATCGACTCGACCGGTGCCGCTTCCTTGGCCCCACCGACACCGAGCTTGGCGAGGATCTTGCCCTCGATCTCGGCCGCGATCTCGGGGTTCTGGATCAGGAAGGCACGGGAGTTCTCCTTGCCCTGCCCGAGCTGGTCACCGTCGTACGTGTACCAGGCACCGGACTTCTTGACGATGTTGTGGTCGACACCGAAATCGAGCAGCGAGCCTTCGCGCGAGATGCCGACGCCGTACAGGATGTCGAATTCGGCCTGCTTGAAGGGCGGCGCCATCTTGTTCTTGACGACCTTGACGCGGGTGCGGTTGCCGACTGCTTCGGTACCGGTCTTCAACGTCTCGATGCGGCGGATGTCGAGGCGGACGGAGGCGTAGAACTTCAGCGCCTTACCGCCGGACGTGGTCTCCGGCGAACCGAAGAACACGCCGATCTTCTCGCGCAGCTGGTTGATGAAGATCATCGTGGTCTGCGTCTGGTTCAGACCACCGGCCAGCTTGCGCAGGGCCTGCGACATGAGGCGCGCCTGCAGACCGACGTGCGAGTCACCCATCTCACCCTCGATCTCGGCGCGCGGCACGAGGGCTGCGACGGAGTCGATGACGATGAGGTCGATGGAGCCCGAACGGACGAGCATGTCGGCGATCTCGAGGGCCTGCTCAGCCGTGTCGGGCTGCGACACCAGGAGCGCGTCGATGTCCACACCGAGCTTCTTGGCGTACTCCGGGTCGAGCGCGTGCTCGGCGTCGATGAACGCCGCGATGCCGCCGTTCCGCTGGGCGTTGGCGATGGCGTGGATCGTCAGCGTCGTCTTGCCGGAGGACTCCGGACCGTAGATCTCGATGATGCGGCCACGGGGAAGTCCACCGATGCCGAGCGCGACGTCCAGCGCGACGGAGCCGGTGGGGATGACGGCGACCGGAGCGCGCTCGTCGGTCCCGAGGCGCATCACGGCACCCTTGCCGAACTGACGGTCGATCTGGGCGAGTGCGGTCTCGAGGGCCTTCTCGCGGTCTACTGCTGATGGCATGGGATGCTCCTTCGTGCTGGTGACGGCCGCCTGTAGGCTGTCGCGTCCGGACCGGCCGATGGTGCAAGGCCACTCGTTCTGCGACAAGGCTTCGGACGTGTTCCGATGTCCATGAACCTACGGCCGCCCACCGACATCACTGCCGGGGCGAGCATGGGTTGTGGATGGAGCATCCGGTCAACGTCGCTGTGCAGGAACGTAGCACCGACCGAACACGTGTTCGAGCGACACGCCGAACACACGTTCGTACCGCGCGCTGGAGTCCGTCAGCCCCGCGGCTCCTGCAGTCCTCGCCCGTGCCGACGCTCCTCGGGGACGTCCTGCGAGTCGCACAGCGCTTCCCAGACCGTCCGGGCGTCGATCCCGGCATCGAGCGCGTCAGCCGCCGAGCGCCCCCCGAGTTGCTCGAGCACGACGTCCCGCGCGACGACCGCCCCGTACGCATCCCCGAACACCTGGTCGACGGCTCGCCAGAACTCACTCACGCGCATCGGACCACCTTAACAACGGCGAACGCCCCCGCCGGCGGACCGGCGAGGGCGTTCGTGCGGTGGGCGTCAGCGCACCGCGAGGTCGTTGTCGAACTCGGCGACGAGTTCATCGGGAAGCGTGTCCGGCACCCGGGTGAGTCCTTCGACCACCGCGAGGCGGTCGCCCACTTCGCGCATGATCGTCGAGATGGGAGTGTCGAGAGCATCCGCAACCGAAGCGAGGATCTCCGAGCTGGCCTCTTTCTGACCACGCTCGACCTCGCTGAGGTACCCGAGGGCAACGCTGGCCTTGGACGCGACCTGACGGAGGGTCCGGCCCTTCTGCAAGCGGAAGTCCCGCAGCACATCGCCGATTTCCTGACGAACGAGAACCATGAGAACTCCTCCTTCCTGTCATCTCCGCGCCCGCTCGGTCGGGATGACCGAGCTCGGGTCCAGCAACCGTGACGTTGCCGGTTGCAGCATGGTAGCCAGTACGGCTGCCGTCCTGCTGGAGATTGCGTGAGATGTAACCTGACGGTCACGCCACCTATTCCACGCCCCGGACTCTGGATCCCAGTCGTGCCAGGAGTTCGGAGACGACGGCCCGTCGGATTGCCCCGCGCTCCCCGTCCAGGTGCAGTTCGACCGCTTCCGCACCGGAACCGCCCGCGATGCCGATGAACACGGTACCGACCGGCTTGCCGTCCTGAGGGTCCGGGCCGGCGACACCCGTCGTGCTGATCCCCCAGGTGGCGGGGACACCGTCGACCGCCAGCGCGATCCGGACACCGGCGGCCATCTGGCGCGCGACCTCCGCGTCGACCGCACCGCGCTCGGCGAGCAGGTCGGCGTCGACGCCGAGCACCGTGGCCTTCACCGGGGTCGCGTAGGCCACGACTCCCCCACGCACGACGGCACTGGCCCCCGGGACGCCGACGAGTTCCGCGACCACGAGCCCGCCGGTCAGCGACTCCGCCACCGCGACCGTCTCGCCACGGGCGGTGAGCTCCGCGACGAGCGCCCGGGCGACATCAGCCACGTCGGTGCCGTCTGCGGGGCCTCCGTCGACCGGGAGGCTCACGCTGCGGTCCGGTTGTGCTTCCAGGCCTGCACGAGGTAGTCCACCCCGCTGGCGACCGTCGCGACGAACGCCGCGGTCATGAGGATGCCGTTCACCCAGTGCGCGAGGTCGCCGACGAGGTCCCACCACGGGAACAGCGCGAGCGTGATCGCGACGGCCTGCAGCACGGTCTTGATCTTCCCGCCGCGGCTGGCCGGGATCACCCGGTCGGACAGCACCGCGAAGCGGAAGACGGTGATCCCGATCTCCCGGACCATGATCAGCACGGTCACGTACCAGGGCAGCTCGCCGAGGATCGACAGGGCGACGAGCGCGCCGCCGATCAGGACCTTGTCGGCGATCGGGTCGACGAGCTTGCCGAAGTCGGTGACCAGGTTCTGCCGGCGGGCGATGATGCCGTCGGCGCTGTCCGTGACGATCGCCACGACGAAGAGCACGGCGGCCCAGATGCGGACCGGTCCGTCGGAGCCGGCGTCGGCGAGGAGCAGGACGAAGAACAGGGGCGCCATGAGGATGCGCACCACGGTGATGATGTTGGCGACGTTCGCGGTGGACGCGGGGCCCGGACCCTTGCGCAGGATCCGGCCACGCCACGGGAACCGGTTCGTCGTGCCGTCGGAGGCGGTCATGGTCTCACTCCCTGCCCGTCAGGCCCCAGGCGTCCTCGTCGGTGTCGCCTTCCTCTTCATCGTACCCGCGCGTCATGCCGGCGACCGGGTCGTTGCCGTACCGGTCGTCTGACTCGACGGCCGCACCGGCGGGGGCAGACGGAGCGCCGGTCGGCGCAGCGGGGGGTTCTTCGCCCCGGAGCTTCGCGAGCACCGAGGGCAGCTGGTCCCCGGTGACGAGGACGTCGCGCGCCTTCGACCCCTCGGACGGTCCGACGATGTCGCGGGACTCCATCAGGTCCATGAGGCGCCCGGCCTTCGCGAAGCCGACGCGGAGCTTGCGCTGCAGCATCGACGTCGAGCCGAACTGCGTCGAGACGACCTGCTCGACCGCCGCGAGCAGCAGTTCGAGGTCGTCGCCGATGTCAGCGTCGATCTCCTTGCGCTCGACCACGGCAGCGACGTCCTGGCGGTACTCGGGCTGAGCCTGCCGGGTGACGTGCTGGACGACCTCGGCGACCTCGCCCTCCTGCACCCAGGCGCCCTGCACGCGGACGGCCTTCGACGACCCCATCGGCAGGAAGAGCCCGTCGCCCTGCCCGATGAGCTTGTCGGCCCCCGGCTGGTCGAGGATGACGCGGGAGTCGGTGACGCTGGTCACGGCGAACGCGATCCGGGAGGGCACGTTCGCCTTGATGAGCCCGGTGATGACGTCGACCGACGGGCGCTGCGTGGCGAGCACCAGGTGGATGCCGGCGGCACGGGCGAGCTGGGTGATGCGGACGATGGACTCCTCGACGTCGCGCGGGGCGACGAGCATGAGGTCCGCGAGCTCGTCGACGACGACGAGCAGGTACGGGTACGGCTTGAGCTTCCGCTCACTGCCGGCCGGCAGCACGATCTCCTCGTTCTGGACGGCCTTGTTGAAGTCGTCGACGTGGCGGAACCCGAAGGACGCCAGGTCGTCGTACCGCATGTCCATCTCCTTCACGACCCACTGCAGCGCTTCGGCCGCCTTCTTCGGGTTCGTGATGATCGGGGTGATCAGGTGCGGGACCCCCGCGTAGATGGACAGCTCGACGCGCTTCGGGTCGACGAGGACCATCCGCACCTCGGACGGCTTCGCGCGCATGAGCAGCGAGGTGATCATCGAGTTGATGAACACCGACTTGCCGGATCCGGTGGAGCCCGCGACCAACAGGTGCGGCATCTTCGCCAGGTTCGCGACGACGAAGCCGCCCTCGACGTCCTTGCCGACGCCGATGGTCATCGGGTGCTTCGACTTGGTGGCGGCACTCGAGCGCAGCACGTCACCGAGGGACACGATCTCGCGGTCGCTGTTCGGGATCTCGACACCGATCGCGCTCTTGCCGGGGATCGGCGAGAGGATGCGGACCTCGTTCGAGGCCACCGCGTACGACAGGTTCTTCGACAGCGCGGTGACGCGCTCGACCTTCACGCCCGGGCCGAGCTCGATCTCGTAGCGCGTGACCGTCGGTCCGCGCGAGAACCCGGTGACCTTCGCATCGACCTTGAACTCGGTGAGGACACCCGTGATGGCCGCCACGATCTCGTCGTTCGCCTGGCTGCGGGCGACCGACGGCGTGCCGGCGCTCAGCGTGGTCGCGGCCGGCAGGCGGTACGGCTGCGCCGGGTCCTCGGCACCGGCGACGGGCGGCAGTCCCTCGGGCTCGTCCTCGACACCGACCTCGCCGAGGTCGGACTCGCCGGACACCACGGGCACGGAGACGACGGGCACCGGTGCGACGGCGGGTGCGGCCACGGCTGCGCCGCCGGACGGGAGGCCCGTGGCCACGGCCGCCGCGACGTCACGGTCCGGACGGAACGCCTCGGTCGGCGCGGCGGGCGCTGGTGAGCCGAAGTCGCGGAGCGCCTGCTCGGCCCGGTCGAGGTCGTCGGCGACGTCCTGCTCGATCGAGTCGTTGAGGTTGACCGACTCGGGCTCGGCCGGGGTCAGGTCGCGCAGGGCGGCGGCACCGGCGGCACGGGAGCGGGACCCGGCTGCGGGGGCACCGGCCGGCGGGATGACCGGGCTGTCGTACGCCGGGTCCTCTTCACGCCCGGACTTGTTGCGCCGCCACCAGGGCAGGTGCTCGTCGGCACCCGGCTCGACGGGGGCGCCGCCCTCGTCGAACCCGAGGTCCTCGAACAGCGGGAAGTCCTGCGACTGCCCCTTCGCGCCGCGCTTCCGGTTCGGCTTCGTCGCGACGGCAGCCGCGTCGACGTCGTCCTCGGCGGTCTCGGCTGCGGGGCCGGGCGCGCCGAACAGGTACGCGTAGAGCTCGTGCAGACGGCGACCGAGCTTGTTCGGCGGCGTCTTGGTGATGATGAAGAGGGACAGTGCGAGCAGCACGATCGCGACGGGCACGGCCACCCAGGCCGTGGCGACCGCGACGAGCCATCCGATGACGACCCAGCCGAGCACGCCGCCGGCGGCAGCGAGGGCGGGCATGCCGTCCACCGCGCTCGGTCGGCCACCGAAGACGTGGCAGAGGGATGCGATCGAGACGAGCAGCAGCCCGAGGCCGATGCCGATCCGGGTGTTGTCGTGCACGGACGCCGGGTGTCGGAAGAGCCAGCCGGCGAAGACGACCATGATCACCGGGAGTGCGAACGCCAGTCGGCCGAACAGCCCGCCGAACGTGTACGCGTCCAGTGCGATGGAGACCGCGTTGGTCGGGTTGAGCCACTCCACCACGGCACCGGCGATCGCCAGGACGAACAGCAGGAACGGGAACCCGTCGCGGCGCTGGTCCTTCTCGAGCGACTCCTTGCCGAGCAACCGGAAGCCGGCACCGACGCCGTGCGCCATGCCCAGCCACGCGGTCACGAGCGGGTTCTGCTCGCGGAACACCGGCGTCGGTGCCGCCTGCGGCAGTTTCTTCGTCGTGGCCTGGGTGCGCGACGTCCCGCGCGGCCCGCCTCCACGGGTCGACGATGACGACGCGCGCGTGCGCGTGGTCGACTTGGTGCCTCCGGCCATGGGGTCGACCCTAACGCCAGCCGACGACGATGGACGCAAGGCCCGCCGCAGCGTCCGTGGCGGACGTGACGGCGGGCCTCCAGGACGCCAGCGACGGCGCCTACGCCTCGATGACCACCGGCACGATCATCGGACGACGTCGGTGCTTCGTGTTCACCCAGCGGCCGACGGTGCGGCGGACGACCTGGCTGAACGCGTGGGTGTCCCGGGTGCCGTTGGCGGCGGCCTCGGCCAGGGCCTTCGCGATCTGGGGGCGGACCTCGTCGAAAACGGAGTCGTCCTCGGCGAACCCGCGCGACTGGATCTCCGGGCCGATCACGCACTGGCCCGTCGTGAAGTCGACCGCGCAGAAGACGGTGATGAAGCCCTCCTCGGCCAGGACGCGGCGGTCCTTGAGGTCGGCGTCCGTGATCTCGCCGACCGTGGAGCCGTCGACGTAGACGTACGCGATGTCGAGCTGGCCGGCGACCGTGACCTGGCCGTCCTTGAGGTCGACGACCGTACCGTCCTCGCCCAGGATCACGTTGCGCGGCGGGACACCCGTCTGGATCGCCAGGTCGGCGTTCGCGAACAGGTGGCGGTGCTCGCCGTGCACGGGCATCACGTTGCGCGGACGCAGGATGTTGTAGCAGTAGAGCAGCTCGCCCGCGGAGGCATGGCCGGAGACGTGCACCTTGGCGTTGCCCTTGTGCACGACCTTGGCGCCGAGCTTCGTCAGCCCGTCGATGACCCGGTAGACGGCGTTCTCGTTGCCCGGGATGAGCGACGAGGCGAGGATGACGGTGTCGCCCTCGCCGATCTCGATCTGGTGCTCGAGGTTCGCCATCCGCGCCAGGACCGCCATCGGCTCGCCCTGGGACCCGGTCGACATGTAGACGATCTGGTCGTCGGGGACGTTCTTCGCCTTCTTGGTGTCGATGAGCACGTTCTCCGGCACCCGGAGGTACCCGAGCTCGGCGGCGATCGTCATGTTGCGGATCATCGACCGGCCCATGAACGCGACCTTGCGGTTCGCGGCAGCGGCGGCGTCGAGCACCTGCTGAACCCGGTGCACGTGCGACGAGAAGCTCGCGACGACGACCTTCTTGCGGGCACGCGTGATGATGTTCTCGAGCACCGGGCCGATGTCGCGCTCGGGGGCGGTGAAGCCCGGCACGTCGGCGTTCGTCGAGTCCGGCAGGAACAGGTCCACGCCGGCCTCACCCAGACGGGCGAAGGCACGGAGGTCGGTGATCCGGTCGTCCAGCGGCAGCTGGTCCATCTTGAAGTCGCCCGTGTGCAGCACGCGGCCGGCCGGCGTGGTGATGGCGACGGCGAGGGCGTCCGGGATCGAGTGGTTCACCGCGACGAACTCGAGGTGGAACGGACCGATCTGCTCGGTCTGGTCCTCGGCCACGTTCAGCGTGTACGGCTTGATCCGGTGTTCCTTGAGCTTCGCCTCGACGAGCGCGAGGGTCAGCGTGGAACCGATCAGCGGGATGTCGCCGCGGAGCTTCAGCAGGTACGGGACGGCGCCGATGTGGTCCTCGTGACCGTGCGTGAGCACGACACCGAGGACGTCGTCGAGGCGGTCTCGGATCGGCGCGAAGTCCGGCAGGATCAGGTCGACTCCGGGCTGGTGCTCCTCGGGGAAGAGCACGCCGGCGTCGACGATGAGGATCTTGCCCTCGAACTCGTAGACGGTCATGTTGCGACCGATCTCGCCGAGTCCCCCGACGGGGATGACTCGGAGGGTTCCGGGTTCGAGCGGCTGGGGAGTCGAGATCTGTGTGGGCATTCGGTCCTACGGATTCGGGCGGCGGGCCGTGAGCACGCCGCGGTTCGTCAACGGGTGGTGCCTGGCACCTTCGGTAGCGCGCCGCCGGCCGCTGCGTTGCGGTCGGGGCGGAAGTTGGAGAAGTCGGCGCCCGGGACGTCGTGGACTGCTTCGAGCGAGGTCTCGATGGCGTACGCCTCGGAGTCCTCGGGGCCGACGAGGGGCAGCCGGACGCGCGGGCTGCCGATGCGGCCGAGTCCGTGCAGCACGTACTTCGCCGCCACGGTGCCGGGCACGTGGGTCATGATCGCGCGGACGAGCGGCTCGAGGCGCTTGTGCTCGGCCGTCGCGGTCGCCAGGTCGCCGCGGTTCACGGCGTCGACGATGGTGCGGTACGGCGTGCTCGTGATGTTCGCGGTGACGCCGATGAGTCCGGTGGCGCCGATCGACAGGTGCGGGAGCACGTTCGTGTCGTCGCCGGAGAAGTACATGAGGTCGGTGTTGTTGAGGACCCGGGACACCTCGGCGAAGTCGCCCTTGGCGTCCTTCACCGCGAGGATGTTCGGGTGCTTCGACGCCCGGAGGATCGTGTCGTACGTGATCGGGATGCCGGTGCGGCCAGGGATGTCGTACAGGATGACCGGCAGGTCGGTCGCGTCGGCGATCATCCGGAAGTGCGTGAGGACACCGGCCTGGGTCGGCTTGTTGTAGTACGGCGTGACGATCATGACGCCGTCGGCGCCGGCACGCTCGCTCTGCTTGTACAGGTGGATCGCGTGGGCGGTCTCGTTCGAGCCACCGCCGGTGATGATCTTCGCGCGGCCCGCGGCGACGGACTTGCCGACCTCGACCAGGCGGAGCTTCTCCGGGTCGGTGAGGGTGGACGTCTCCCCGGTGGTGCCGGTGACGACGATGCCGTCGGCGCCCGCGGTGATGCAGTCGTCGATGTGCTGCTCGACGCCCGGCCAGTCCACTTCGCCGTCGGCGGTGAACGGGGTCACGAGCGCGACGAGGACCTGGCCGAAGGGATTCTCACGCGTGGACACGGGGTCCAGCGTACCGGGGATGCGCGCGGGCACCGCCGTCCGCCCGGACGGTGGGCCGCCGGGAGGCTCGGATCACCTCCGGCGGGCGGTGCGGGAGCGTGGGTTCAGGCGCCGCGCCGCCACTCGAGGAAGCGGTAGCGGGTGCCGTCGACGCGGGACTCCTGCCACGGTCCCTCGTCGACGAGGGTCCAGTCGTCGCCGAGGGTCGGCGCGACCGTGTCCCCGTCGACCTCGACGTCGACGACGGTCTCGGAGACGCGGTCGGCGAAGGCCACGGCGTCGGCGTAGACCGCACCGCCACCGATCACCCAGACGGGCTCGTCGGTGTCGAGTGCGGTCGCGAGGTCGTGGACGACCTCGGCACCGGCCGCGGACCAGGTGTCGTCACGGGTCAGCACCACGTTCCGCCGGCCCGGCAGCGGCCGGAACCGTTCGGGCAGCGAGTCCCACGTGCGACGGCCCATCACCACGACGCCGTCACCCGTGACCTGCCGGAAGTGCGCGAGGTCCTCGGGCACGTGCCAGGGGATGCTCCCGTCCGCACCGATCACTCCCGATGCCGTGCGGGCCCACACCATGCCGACACCGGTGCCGAGGGACTCCATCAGACCGCGACCTTGCCCGAGATCGCCGGGTGGTGCTCGTAGCCGACGACGGTGATGTCCTCGTACTCGTAGTCGTCGATCGAGTCGCGCGGGGCGAGCTCGAGCGTCGGCAGCGCGAACGCCGTGCGGGACAGCTGCTCCTGCACCTGCTCGACGTGGTTGTCGTAGACGTGGCAGTCGCCGCCGGTCCAGATGAAGTCGCCGGCCTCGAGCCCGGTCTGCGCCGCGACCATGTGGGTGAGCAGCGCGTACGAGGCGATGTTGAACGGGACGCCGAGGAACATGTCCGCGCTCCGCTGGTACAGCTGGCACGACAGTTTGCCGTCGTTGACGTAGAACTGGAAGAAGGCATGACAGGGGGCGAGCGCCATGCTCGGGATGTCCGCCACGTTCCAGGCAGACACGATGAGCCGGCGGGAGTCCGGGTTCGTCCGGATCTGCTCGATCACCTGGGCGATCTGGTCGACGTGCTCGCCGGACGGGGTCGGCCAGGAACGCCACTGCACGCCGTAGACCGGCCCGAGGTCGCCGTCCTCGCCCGCCCACTCGTTCCAGATCCGCACGCCGTGCTCCTGCAGCCACCCCACGTTCGAGTCGCCGCGGAGGAACCAGAGCAGCTCGTACGCGATCGACTTCATGTGCACGCGCTTCGTCGTGATGAGCGGGAAGCCCTGTGACAGGTCGTAGCGCAGCTGGGCGCCGAACAGACTGCGGGTCCCGGTGCCGGTCCGGTCGCCCTTGGGCGAACCCTCCTCGAGCACTCGGCGCAGCAGGTCTTCGTACGGCGTGGGGTTCTCGGTCACGACGTCGAGCCTAAGCGACACCGTGCCGGGCCCACGGTCAGCTGACTGGGTACCGTGGCGGCATGACGCAACAGCCGCTCTCGATCCTGGTCGCCGGCGCATCCGGCTTCATCGGGACGCCCCTGGTCCGTGCCTTCCGTGACGCCGGCCACCACGTCTCGACGCTGGTCCGGAGGGAACCGCGCACCCCGACCGAGTTCCGCTGGTCGCCCGGCGAACGGCCGCTCGACCCGGCGGTCGTGGACGGTGCCGACGTCGTCGTCAACCTCGCCGGCGCGAGCCTCGGCAAGCTCCCGTGGACGGCCTCGTACCGTCGTGCGATCCGGGCCTCCCGGATCGACTCGACGACGACGCTCGTCGAGGCGATGCGTGCCGCGGACACCCCGCCGAAGGTCTTCCTTTCCGGCTCCGCGTCCGGCGTGTACGGCGACCGTCCCGTCGACGTGCTCGGTGACGACGCGGCGGTCGGCACCGGGTTCCTCGCCGACGTGTGTCGTGCATGGGAGGCCGCGGCGGAGCGGGCACCCGAGGGCGTCCGCGTCGTCCTGCTCCGCACCGGCATCGTCGTCGGCCAGGGCGGTGGCGCCCTCGCGCCGCTGGTCCCCCTGACGAAGGTCGGCGTCGGCAGTCGGCTCGGCACCGGCGGGCAGTACTGGCCGTGGATCGCGCTCGAGGACGAGGTCGGCGCGATCGTGCACCTCGCCACCGCCGACGACGTCTCCGGCCCGGTGAACCTCGCCGGTCCCGAGCCCGCCGTGGCCGAACGGATCACCAGGCGCGTCGCCGAGGACCTGCACCGCCCCTACCTGTTCCGCGTGCCGGCGTTCGCGCTCCGCGCGGTCCTCAAGGACGCGGCCGACGAGATGCTCCTGTCGAACCAGCGGATGGAACCGACGAAGCTGCTCGAGTCCGGCTACGCGTTCCGGTACACCCGGGCCGAGGACGCGGTCGACGCCGCGTTCTGAGCGACGACCGTCAGCGTGCGTGCGTGAGCGCCGTCCGCATCGCGGCCCGGGCCCGCTTCCGGTCGCCGGCCGCGTCGTAGACCACACCGAGGCGGTACCAGGCGCGCCAGTCGTCCGGTGCCGCCTCGACCGCGGCGCGGTAGCGCGGGAACACCGCGTCCGCAGCCGACCGGGTGGGCCGTCCCGAGGGCCGCACGTCGACGACGTCGTCCGGGGCACCACCCTCACGCTCGAGCCGGGCCCCGAGCCGGGTGATGCCCAGCCCGAAGCGGAGTTCCAGCACGAGGAGCAGCGCACCGACCAGGGCGATGACGACGAGGGCGACGCCGATGCCGATCCCGACCGGGATCCCCGTCGACAGGAACGCGACCGCACGCTGCCCGACGAGCACGATGTACACGACGAGCAGGACGGTCATCAGCAGCACGCCCCAGAGCGGTGACCGGAGGCCTCGCACGGCCGCCCCCTACCCGATGCCGAGGACGGAGCCGAGCCCGACCGTCAGCCCGCGCATCGACCCGACCGCCTGCAGCGCCGCACGGATGCCGGGCAGGTAGGCGGTGTCGTCGCCCGTGTCGTGGCGGATGGTCAGGGTCTCGCCGGGGCCGCTCAGCACGACGTCCTGCACGGCCTTCACGCCGGGGAGCCGCAGCGAGTGGATCGGGACGCTCGCGACCTGCTGTCCGCGAGCGCGCTGGTCGACGTGCGGGGCATCCACCGGGCCGACGTCACGTCGGGCGTCGGCGATGAGCTCGGCGGTGCGCACCGCGGTGCCGGACGGGGAGTCGATCTTGCCGGCGTGGTGGCTCTCGACGATCTCGACCGAGGGGAACCACGGCGCCGCGATCGTGGCCAGGTGGGTGCCGACCACGGAGCCGACCGAGAAGTTCGGGACGACGAAGGCGCCCTGATCAGGCCGCTCCGCCAGCGAAGCGCGGAGCTTCCCGAGCCGCTCCCCCGACCAGCCGGAGGTGCCGACCAGGACGTTCGCGCCGGTGCCCAGGGCGTTCTCGACGATCGCCGGGCTGAGCGCGGGGACGGTGACGTCGACGACGATCCGCGCCCCGGCGAACACCGAGCCGTCGGCCTCGTGCGCGCGGTCCCGCGACGACAGTCGGGCGACGAGTTCGAAGTCGGGCAGTTCCTCGACGACGGCGGCCACGAGGGCGCCGAGCCGACCGGGGGCGCCGACGACGGCGACGGGAGTGACCATGCCCCCATCCTAGGATCGGGGCATGCCCGAGGATCGCAGCCAGGTCACCGTCCGCACCGTCCCCGCCGACGCCCCGGAGGTCGACGTCCTGCTCGACCGGTACCTCGACGAGCGTGCGGCGACCTTCCCGAGCGCGCAGGGCTCGTACACGCGGAAGCGCACACCGACCGTCGAGCTCACACCCCCGAACGGCACCTTCGTGGTCGCGTACGACGGTGACACGGCAGTCGGCTGTGGCGGGCTCCGCCGCATCGCGGACGACGGCGACGAGGTCCGGTTCGAGGTCAAGCACGTCTTCGTCCTGCCCGAGGGCCGTGGGCACGGTGTCGCGACCGCCGTGATGGACGTCCTCGAGCAGGCCGCGGCCGCGTTCGGCGCGACGAGCATCGTCCTCGACACGAACGACGCGCTGGTCGCCGCCGGTGCGATGTACCGCAGCCGTGGCTACGACCGCGTGCCGGCCTTCAACGACAACCCCAACGCGACCGCCTGGTACCGCAAGCCGGTCCGCTGACGCACCACGGGCCTCCCGGGAGGCACGGTGCCGGTCCGCGGCGCGGGTCGCGACGACGGACGGGCTCCGTCTAGAGAGGCTGCGGCACCGGCAGGCCGGTGCGGAGTTCGACGGGCAGGTGCGCCAGGTCGTTCAGTGTGACGAGCTCGGCGGGCTTCGCCGACCGGATCCGGATGATCGTCAGCGAGCTGTGGGCGACGTTCGTGCCCATCCAGCGCCACTCGGGGGCCTGGAAGACCTCGCGCACGAACCAGCCGATGACGGCGTTGTGGGTGATGAGGAGGTCGTGCCGGTCCTCCATCGCGGGCGTGAACCACTCCGCGACGGCGTCCTCCATCTGTGCCTGCCCGGCAGCGATCTCCTCTTCCGTGACGCCGCCGTACCAGCCCTTGTAGGCGTGCGGCATGTCGGGCGTCGGGCCGGAGGGGATGCAGTCGAACAGCAGCGTGGACGGCTCGGGCTGGATCGCGGGGAGGCGCTGCTGCAGGAACGACGCGGTCTCGCTCGGGGCGTCGAGCGGGGAGTGCCAGACGCCGTCGAAGGGCACACCGCCCAGTCGGTCGGCGATGAGCATGGCCTGCCGCTTGCCGCGTTCCGAGAGCTTGCCGTCGCGCAGACCGTGCTCGGCGTCCTGGTGTTCGCCGTGCCGGACGAGGTAGAGGTAGTGCGACATCGTGGAAGTCAACCGTCGATCCCGAGCGCCGCTGCCAGGCGCTCGCGCTGGACGTCCCCGACCACGGCCGTCACGGTCGGTCGGGTGAGGAGGTCGCGGGAGAGGTCGAGGACGTCCGCGGCGGTCACGCGGTCCACACGCTCGAGGGCGGTGGCGAGGTCGGTGAACTCCCCCGTGCCGAGCTCCGCCCGGCCGAGGCGGGTCATCCGGGCGTCGGAGTCCTCGAGCGAGAGCGTCAGCGCACCCTCGATCTGGCCCTTGGCACGGCGGAGCTCCTCGTCCGTGATGCCGTCGTCGGCCATCCGGCGGAACTCACCGTCGATGATGTCGATGACACCGG
Source organism: Curtobacterium sp. MCPF17_047 (assembly GCF_003234045.1). Taxonomy (NCBI): domain Bacteria; kingdom Bacillati; phylum Actinomycetota; class Actinomycetes; order Micrococcales; family Microbacteriaceae; genus Curtobacterium; species Curtobacterium sp. MCPF17_047. The sequence continues at coordinate 95,734 of NZ_QKSF01000012.1, forward strand.
CGACGTTGTCGGGCGCGCACCCCGCGTAGACGCCGAAGGCGCCGTTGTCGAGGTACGCCGGAGCGAAGGACGACACCGCGTACGCCAGACCGCGGCGCTCGCGCACCTCTTGGAAGAGCCGGGAGCTCATGCCGCCACCGAGCACGGCGTTGAGCACGCTCAGCACCGGCCGACGGTCGTCTCGCAGGTCGAGCCCCTGCGAGCCACGGAGCATGCTGACCTGCTCGGTCGGGCGGTGCACGACCCGGAGCGAGGACTCCACGGGGTCGGCGGCGGGCTGCGCTTCGCGTCGGGCGAGCGGGCCGGCCGCGGTCGCGTCGGAGAAGACGGCTTCGACCAGGGCGCAGAAGTGGTCGTGGTCGACGGCACCAGCTGCGGTGACGACGATGCCGTTCGGCTCGTAGTGCTCGGCGTAGTGCGCCATCACCTCGTCACGCTGGACCTCACGGATGCTCTCCGGGGTGCCACCGATCGGGCGTCCCAGGGCATGCCCGTCGAAGGTGGCGGCGAAGAAGGCCTCGCCCGCGACGTCGGCCGGGTCGTCCGCGGCCATCGCGAGTTCTTCGAGGATGACCCCGCGCTCGATGTCGAACGCCGAGGACTCGAGGGTGGAGTTCGACACCATGTCGCCGATGACCCCCACGGCCATCGGGACGTCCGTGTCCCGCACCCGTGCGTAGTAGCAGGTGTACTCCTTGGCGGTCGCGGCGTTGTGCTCGCCACCGACGGAGTCGAACGCGACGGCGATGTCCAGCGCGCTGCGCTCGGTCGTGCCCTTGAAGAGCAGGTGTTCGAGGAAGTGCGTCGAACCGAACTGGCCGGCCCGTTCGTCCCGGGAGCCGACACCGACCCAGTACCCGATGCTCGTGGAGTGGACGGACGGGACGGATTCGGTGAGCACACGGACGCCCGAGGCGAGAACGGTGCGCCGGACGAGGGCTCCACCGGACGTCACGAAGGACGTTTCCGGAGCCTCGAGCGGCAGCGGCACTGGGCGGTTCATCGTCATGACTCTACTGAAGAGCGGACACCCGTCGCCCAGTTTGACGGCCCGGTGGGGCACGGCGCACCCGATGGGGGACAAAAAATGTGGACAGACCGACTCGTCTGTCTGTCCTCCTTGTGCTACTGTGGTGTCACCGGATCGAGAGCCCCCCTAGATCTCGATCCGGTGGCTCGGGACATCAGTCCTGCGCGGCAACGAGTCCCCCCACTCCGCCGCGGAGCCGATGACCCAAGGAGAGCCACGCTGTGACGGTCGATTCCCCCCAACCGACCGTCCAGCGTCTCCTGGGTCAGCGTCTGCAAGGACCGGCCCTGAGCACACAGAACCTTCCGTCGCCGGACGGGTCGAGCGTCCCCCCGGCTCCCCGTTCCGGCGGCGCGAAGGTCCGCATCCTCGAGACGGCCCTCCGACTGTTCTACGAAGAGGGCATCCGCGGCGTCGGCGTCGACCGGCTCATCTCCGAGGCGAGCGTGACGAAGGCGACGTTCTACAAGCACTACGGCTCGAAGGACAACCTGATCCTCGCCTACATGCACGAGCAGCACGCCCGCGAGCAGGCCGTGATGGACCGCATCGTCGCCGGTGCGGACGCGCCGGAGTCGGCCGTCCGCGCCTGGGTCGACGCCCTCGCGACCGAGGTCAACCAGGCCGAGTTCCGTGGCTGCGCGTTCCTCAACGCCGCTGCGGAGTACCACGACCCCCGCGACCCGGTCCGGCAGGTCGTCGCCATGCACCGCGACTGGTACACGGAGCGACTGGGTGACCTGTTGCAGGACGCCGGTCACCCGCTTCCCGGCGACGGCGCCGACGAACTCATGCTCGCGCGCGACGGCGCGATGAGCGGTGCCTACGCCGGGGACGCGATCGCCGCGACGGCCGCCCTCGGTCGGGTGGCGGAACGCGTGCTCGCCGCCTGAGCAGTCCGACCGGACGTTCCCCGGTTCCGTCGGGTCAGCGGGTGTTGGCTTGCGAGCATGACCAACGACCCCAACTGGAACCTGCCGGACGTCCCCACCTTCGAACTGACAAGCCCCGAGTTCACCGACGGCGGCGCCCTGCCGCAAGAGGCCCGTGGCGGCGACGCCGGCGGTGCCGACCGCTCCCCCGAGCTGGCATGGTCCGGCGCACCGGAGGGCACCCGGAGCTTCGTCCTCACCGTGTACGACCCGGACGCACCGACCGGCTCCGGCTTCTGGCACTGGTCCCTGTCGGACATCCCCGCCTCGGTCACCTCGCTTCCGCAGGGCGCCGGCACCGATGACGCACTGCTGCCCGAGGGTGCCACCCGTCGCCGGAACGAGTTCGGTACGGACACCTTCCTCGGTGCCGCTCCGCCCGCTGGCCACGGCCCGCACCGCTACTTCTTCACGCTGAGCGCGCTCGACGTCCCGACGCTCGAGGTGCCCGCCGAGGCGACCCCCGCCGTCGTCGGCTTCATGCTCCGCGAACACCTGCTCGGCCGCGCGCAGCTCGTGGGCATCCAGGAGACCCCGGCGTCCTGACCCGAGCGGGTCCGGTCCGGTCGGCACTGCCGGGAGGCCCGCCCCACCACACGACAACGGCCGCCGTCCAGCAGGACGGCGGCCGTTGTGGCGCTCGAGCTGATCAGGGATCAGCCTTCGGCGGGGACCTCGGTGTGGGTGCCGTGGTCGTCGCGACCCTCGGTGTCGACCTCGTCGGCCACGACCGGGGCGAGCGAGAGCTTGCCGCGGTCGTCCACCTTGGTGACCTCGACCAGGATCTTCTGGCCGACGCCCAGGACGTCCTCGACGTTCTCGACGCGCTTGCCACCGGCGAGCTTGCGGACCTCGGAGACGTGCAGCAGACCGTCGCGGCCCGGCATCAGCGACACGAAGGCACCGAACGTCGCGATCTTGACGACCGTGCCGAGGAACTGGTCCCCGATCTCCGGGTTCGTCGGGTTCGCGATCGCGTTGACCTGCGCACGCGCGGCCTCGGCGGACGGACCGTCGACGGCACCGATGTACACCGTGCCGTCGTCCTCGATCGAGATGTCGGCGCCCGTGGTGTCCTGGATGCCGTTGATCGTCTTGCCCTTCGGGCCGATCAGCTCGCCGATCTTGTCGACCGGGATGTTGACCGAGATCACGCGCGGGGCGGTGTCGGCCATCTCGTCCGGGCCGTCGATGGCCTCGTTGAGCACACCGAGGATGGCCGAACGGGCCTCCTTGGCCTGCTTCAGCGCGGCGTCGAGCACCGACGACGGGATGCCGTCGAGCTTGGTGTCGAGCTGGATGGCGGTGACGAACTCAGAGGTACCGGCGACCTTGAAGTCCATGTCACCGAGTGCGTCCTCGGCACCGAGGATGTCGGTCAGCGCCGCGTAGCGGGTCTGGCCGTCGACGGTGTCGGAGACCAGGCCCATCGCGATGCCCGCGACCGGGGCCTTGAGGGGCACACCGGCGTTGAGCAGCGACAGGGTCGAGGCGCAGACGGATCCCATCGAGGTGGAACCGTTGGAGCTGAGCGCCTCGGAGACCTGACGGATCGCGTAGGGGAACTCCTCGCGCGACGGCAGCACCGGCACGAGGGCGCGCTCGGCGAGGAAGCCGTGCCCGATCTCGCGACGCTTCGGCGAACCGACACGGCCGGTCTCACCGGTCGAGTACGGCGGGAAGTTGTAGTGGTGCAGGTAACGCTTCTTCGTGATGGGCGACAGCGAGTCGATCTGCTGCTCCATCTTGAGCATGTTCAGCGTGGTGACGCCGAGGATCTGCGTCTCGCCGCGCTGGAACACCGCGGAGCCGTGGACGCGCGGGATCACGGCGACCTCGGCGTCGAGCGGACGGATGTCGGCGAGCCCACGACCGTCCATGCGGACCTGCTCGGTCAGGATGCGGCCGCGGACGACCTTCTTCGTGACCGACTTGTACGCGGCGCTGACCTGGCTGTTCGCGACCTCGGGCAGCGTGCCCGCGGAGACCTGCTCGGCGATGGCGGCCTTGACACGCGACTTGAGCGCGTCGTCGGCATCCTGCCGCTCGGTCTTGCCGGCGATCTTGTAGACGTCACCGAGCTCGGAGAGCGCGAGGGACTCGACGGCCGCGTAGACCTCGTCGGCGTACGGCGGGAAGACCGGGTAGTCCTGGATCTCCTTGGCCGACTGCGCGGCGAGCTTCGCCTGCGCCTCGACGAGGGCCTTGAGGAACGGCTTGGCCGCTTCGAGGCCCTGCGCGACGACGGACTCGTCGGGCTTGGTGGCGCCGCCCTGGATGAGGTCCCAGCTGTGCTCGGTGGCCTCGGCCTCGACCATCATGATCGCGACGTCTTCGTTGCCGGCTTCGTCGGTGACGACGCGGCCCGCGACGGTGAGGTCGAAGACGGCCTCGGCCAGCTGCGAGGCCTTCGGGAACGCGACCCACTGGTCGGTGCCGTTCGCGCCCGGGATCAGTGCGAGACGCACACCGGCGATCGGGCCGGAGAACGGCAGACCGGAGATCTGCGTCGACGCGGACGCGGCGTTGATGGCCAGTGCGTCGTAGAACTCGTCCGGGGCGATGCTCAGGACGGTGATGACGATCTGGACCTCGTTGCGGAGGCCGTCGACGAACGACGGGCGCAGCGGCCGGTCGATGAGGCGGCAGACGAGGATCGCCTCGGTGCTGGGGCGGCCTTCGCGGCGGAAGAACGAGCCGGGGATCTTGCCGGCTGCGTACGAGCGCTCTTCGACGTCGACCGTCAGCGGGAAGAAGTCGAAGCCCTCACGCGGGTGCTTGCCGGCGCTGGTGGCCGAGAGCAGCATGGTCTCTTCGTCGAGGTACGCGGCGACGGCACCCTGTGCCTGCTGCGCGAGACGACCGGTCTCGAACCGGACCGTCCTGGTGCCGAAGCGACCGTTGTCGATGGTCGCTTCCGCGAACTTGATCTCGGGACCCTCCATAGAGGATGCCTCCTTGCGTGTGTGGTGCAGCAGACCAGGCCTCGGGCACACTCGTGCACGTGCGCTCCACGACGCGGAACGCATGTCTGGCCAGCAGTAGAAGCACACGGGACGACAACCGGCCCGGACGCCACCACCGATGACCAGCTTCGTGCCGGTCTGCGTGCGATGTCGTGATTCGTCTCGGGGAACGGTCCCCAGACCAGCCGACCTTAGCATTCCGGGATGGACGAGCGGCGGTGCTCCAGGCGAACGGGCGTGTCCTCACCTAGCCTGCAGGGATGCGTCGGAACCCTGCCCTCGTCCGTCGGCCACACGGGCGGCACGTCCTCCTCGCCGTGACCGTGCTCGTGGGGGCCCTGGTCGTCCCGGTGGTCGCTTCCGCACCGGCGTCCGCCACCGACTACCCGACGTGGCAGGACGTGCAGCGCGCGGAGGGGAACGAGCAGGCCAAGCAGGCCGAGGTCACGAAGGTCCGGGCAGCCCTGGAGTCGGTGCAGGCAGAGGCGGCCGCGAAGTCGCAGGTCGCCCTCGACCGGTCCGCGGAGGCGACGCAGGCCGAGGCGGACCTGGCCGAGGCCACCCGGACGGCCACGAGCCTCCAGGCCCATGCCCACCAGGCCGCAGCGACCGCCGAGCGCGCGCAGACACGGGCGGGACGGCTGGCCGCGGACCTGTACCGCGACGGCTCGACCGACCAGATGACCACCCGGATCGCGACGGCGGGGAACCCGGACGCCCTGCTCTACCAGCTGGGCGCGCTCGACCAGCTGTCCACGACCTGGGCCGGCGTGCTGGACGACGCCGCCGTCTCGGCGAAGACGGCGTCCTCGCTGCACGACCAGGCCGCCCGGGCCGAGGACGAGCGCGCCTCGCTCGCCGCGGACGCCGAGGTGAAGGCCGCGACGGCGAAGGCGGCGCAGCAGCGCGCGGACGCGGCGGTCGCGTCGACCGAGTCGCACAGTGACGAGCTCTACGCGCAGCTCGCGACACTCCGGGACTCGACGGCTGAGACGCAGCGTCGCTACGAGGTCGGACAGGCGGTCGCCGCACAGGCGGCAGCACAGGCCGCGGCAGCGAGGGCCGCCGCCCGGGCAGCAGCGGCAGCCGCGGCGGCACCCACCTCGACCGGGGGCTCGGCATCGGCCGGCAACGCCTACCCGAGCACCGAGGGGGTCACGGTCGACCCGGCCGGCGCGCAGGCCTACGCGCGGAGCGTGCTCGGCAGCTACGGCTGGGGCGACGACCAGTTCGGCTGCCTGGTGTCACTGTGGACGCAGGAGTCCGGCTGGCGCGCGAACGCCCTGAACTCGTCGAGTGGTGCCTACGGGATCCCGCAGGCCCTCCCCGCGTCGAAGCTCGCCGCCGCCGGTGCGGACTGGCGGACGAACGCGCAGACGCAGGTCAACTGGGGCCTCGCGTACATCAAGAGCAGCTACGGCACGCCGTGCGGTGCCTGGGGCCACGAGATGAGCGTCGACCCGCACTGGTACTGACCCCGACGCAGAGCAGCTACTGCTGGCGCTGCATCCCGCCGAGCAGCGACGCGAAGTCCACGACCTCGGGCAGGGCGTCCGCCTGCTGCGGCTGACGACGGGAGGCCCGCATCATCCACGCCAGGTCGGCTCCGGCCCGGCGGATGCGCGCGTCGAGCGTGCCCGCGTCGTCGCTCCCCCAGTCGTCCGTCGCCGCGAAGACCCCGGTGGGGACGACCGCGGCGCGGAGGTAGGCGAAGACCGGGCGGATGCCGTGTTCGAGGGCGAGCGAGTGCCGTGCGGTGCCGCCGGTGGCCCCGAGCAGCACCGGCATGTCGGCGAGGGCGTCCTTGTCGAGGACGTCGAGGAAGGACTTCGCCAGGCCGCTCATGCCGGCGGTGAAGACCGGGGTGACGAAGACGACCGCATCCGCCTCGACGACCGTCGCCATCGCGGTGGTCAGGGCCGGGGCGGCGAAGCGCGTGAGCATGGCGTCGGTGATCTCGTGCGCGAGCGGACGGAGGTCGACGTTCCGCAGCTCGACCGGGTCGCCGGTGGAGCGGCCGGCGGTCGACAGCGCGCCGACGGTCGCGGCGCCGAGGCGGTCGGCGAGCAGGCGGGTCGAGCTGGGCTCGGAGAGACCGGCGGAGACGACGGCGATGGTGGTCATGGTGATTCCCGACTTTCGATGCGTTTGCATGAACCATAGCAGGAACCCGAGGAGGCCGACGTGCATTCCCGTGGCCGCACGCGGAACGACAGAAGCCCCGTCCCTCACGGAGAGGAACGGGGCTTCCGATCAGCAGGGCTGCACGACGGCAGCGCTCCTGGTACGACTAGCGGCGCAGGCCGAGACGCTCGATGAGCGTGCGGTAGCGGGCGATGTCGACGTCGGAGAGGTACCCGAGGAGACGGCGGCGCTGACCGACCATGAGGAGCAGGCCACGACGCGAGTGGTGGTCGTGCTTGTGCTCCTTGAGGTGCTCGTTCAGGTCGTTGATACGACGCGTCAGAACGGCGACCTGGACCTCGGGGGATCCGGTGTCGCCCGGGTGGGTCGCGTACTCTTCGATGATCTCCTGCTTGATCTTGGCGTCAAGTGCCATGGAGGATCCCCTTTCCTGCTCTGCGTGAGAGCTCTGTCCGTTGCGCGGTGCCCACACCTGATGCGTGAGCGCTCTTGATCCGCGGCCGTTCGACGGCAACCGCACGAGCATACCAGAGCAGGAACGCGTCGACGGGACCCGGCCGCTCAGACGGTCCGCGCCCGGAGGGGCCGGCGGCGCCGACGACGTTCCGGGAGCAGACTCCGCACGAACCCGACGAGCGTCGCCCCGAGCAGGCCGCCCATGCCGTTCGACAGGACGTCGCGGGGATCGGCCACGCGGTACGGCAGGTACTCGGCCTGCGCGAACTCGATCCCGACCGACAGCCCGACGGCGACCAGCGCGCCGAGGATCCACCAGCGACGGGGCAGCCACAGCGCGGCGATGAGCCCGACCGGCACGAACATCGCGACGTTCGCCAGGAACTCGGTGCGGTCGTACGTGAACCAGGCACCGTGCGGCAGGTGCTGCACCCAGGCGACGGCGTGCAGGACGAGGGAGTTCTCGGCCGAGGTGAACACGTGCGGGGTCAGCGTCATCCGCCAGATCACCCAGGCGTAGCCGCCCGTCAGGGCCAGGAGGAGGAGTTTCCGCAACATCCGGTCAGTCTGGGGCACGACTGCTGGGCAGCACCCTGGCATCGCATGACGATGGGATGGGAACATGACGGCAGCAGCGGATGCGGGTCGGGGGCGACGCGCGACAGGGAGGAACGGCCGATGCCGAGACCGCAACGGACCTCGTCCACGCGCCAGTGGGTCTGGATCGGGGCCGTCGGCGCGCTCGTCGTCGCCGTCGTCGTGGCGGTGAGCGTGGTGCTGCCGCATGCCGGAGACCGTCCGGTCGCGCACCGCCGGAGCGTCGCCGAGGCGTGGCCCGGCGGCCTCGCCCGCCAGCCCTCGACCGCGAACCAGGCGCGCTGGCACGAGACGGCCGCGCGGAAGGCGGGTCGGGCCTCCACCGCGGACCGTCTCGCCGTGATCGCCGACCAGCCGATCGCCACCTGGCTGACGAACTCGTCCGTCCCCGAGACGGTCGCGACCGTGCGGAGCGTCCTGGCGGCGGCGCGTGAGCAGCGGAAGACCCCGGTCTTCGTGCTCTACGCCATCCCCGACCGCGACTGCGGGCACTGGTCGCGGGGCGGTACCGCGGAGGACGCCTACCTGCCGTGGGTCCGTGCCGTCGTCCGGGCACTCGCGGGCTCGCACGCGGTCGTCTTGGTCGAACCGGACTCGATCGCGCAGATCGCGGTCTGCGAGCGGCTGCGGGACACGCGACTGCCGCTCCTCCGCAAGGCGGTGACGGCGCTCACCGGCCACGGGTTGACGGTGTACCTGGACGGCGGCAACGAGAACCGGGTGCCGGTCGCGACGATGGCCGACTGGCTGCGGCGCGCGGGCGTCGACCGTGTGCAGGGCTTCGCGACGAACGTGTCGAACTTCTACCGGGTCGACCAGGAGCGCGCCTACGCCGACGAACTCGCCGACGCGATCGGCGGGGACCCGCACTTCGTCATCGACGTCTCACGGAACGGCCGGGGTTGGCGGGGCGACTGGTGCAACCCCGAGGGCGCCGGCCTCGGGCAGCTCCCCCACGTCACGCTCGGCACGACCAGGCTCGACGCGCTGCTCTGGGTGAAGACACCCGGTCTGAGCGACGGCAGCTGCAACGGCGGACCGGCCGCGGGGCAGTGGTGGGAGTCCTACGCGCTCGCCCTGGTCGCGAACCGCAAGCGCGGCTGACGCGCGGACGACGGCCGGGAGGCCCGCCACCGGCCCGGCTGTCGGCCGCCGGTGGTTGCATGTCGCCATGACCAGCCGCCACCTGCGTTCCGTCGTCCCGCCGTACCTCCTGCGCGCCGTCGCGGCCGCACCGGCGGACCGCTTCCCACGCGCCGCCTCGGCGGCACGGACCGCGCTCGCCTCGATGGACCGCGTCCAGGAGCCGAAGCAGGTCACCGGCCTCCGCCCGCCCCGGACCGCCGGCACGCCCGACGCCTCGCCGCAGCGGACGATCTCCACCGCCGCCGGCACGACCACCCTGCCGGGCACGGTCGTCCGACGCGAGGGCGACGACGACACCGGGGACGCCGCCACCGACGAGGCGTACGCGGGGCTCGGTGCGACGCACGCGTTCTGGCTCGACGTCTTCGGACGGGTCTCCATCGACGGTGCCGGGCTGCCCCTCGAGGCCACCGTGCACTACGGCCAGGAGTACGACAACGCCTACTGGGACGGGCAGCGGATGGTCTTCGGGGACGGGGACGGCGAGGTCTTCCGACGCTTCACCGTCGCGGTCGACGTGATCGGCCACGAGCTCGCCCACGGTGTCACGCAGTACACCGCCGACCTGGTCTACCAGGGGCAGTCCGGGGCGCTCAACGAGTCGATGAGCGACGTCTTCGGCTCCCTCGTCGCCCAGTACGCGGCCGGGCAGACCGCCGAGCAGGCGACCTGGTTGATCGGGGAGGGGCTCTTCACCGACGCCGTGCACGGGGTCGCGCTGCGCTCGATGCGTGCGCCGGGGACCGCCTACGACGACCCGGTGCTCGGCGGGGACCCGCAGCCGGCGACCATGGCCGACTACGTCGAGACCACCGAGGACCAGGGTGGCGTGCACCTGAACTCCGGCATCCCGAACCACGCGTTCTTCCTCGCCGCGACCACGATCGGCGGCCCGGCCTGGGTCGGCGCCGGGCAGGTGTGGTGGGACGCCCTGACGTCGGCCGAGGTGTCGGCGTCCATCGACTTCGCCGGGTTCGCGGCCGTCACGGTGCGGGCGGCGGTGACCCGCTTCGGGGCGGACTCGCGCGAACACGCCGCGGTCACCGACGCCTGGCGCTCGGTGGGCGTCCTGTCCTGACGCGGGGCGGCACGCGCTGCGGCGGGGTGCGGGGGCGGGCACGGAGGGCGTACGTTGCGGGGCATGCAGATCGTCGTGCGCCGCAGCGGAGGGTTCGCCGGCATGCCCCGGGCCTGGCGGCTCGACACCGACGACCGGCCGGACGCCGATCGGTGGGCCGAGCTCGTCGGCGCGCTCCCCCGCGACCAGGTACCGGCGACGGACCCGGCTGCGGGCGACGCGGTCCGGGACGACTTCGTCTGGACGGTCACCGTCGCCCGGACCACGGTCACCATCCCGGGTCGTCGACTGGACGGGCCCTGGGCGACGCTCGTGGCGCAGGTGCGGGACCAGGGCGAGCCGGCCTGACGGACGCGGGCCGGGCCTCCCGGCCATGCCGCCCGTCCTGCTCCTCAGGTGACGTCGACGACCGTCAGGCGACGTCGATGACCGTCAGGCGACGCGTGGGGCGGGTCATCGCGACGTAGACCGCCGCAGCCGCACGGGCGGCGTCGGACCCGACGCGGTCCGGGTCGACGAGCAGCACGCCGTCGAACTCCAGGCCCTTCGCATCGGCACCGGTGAGCACCGTCACCGAGCCCGGGCGCGGTGAACCCAGCCCGCGGACGTCGGCCTCGGTGCGGGCCAACCGCGCACGCACGGCGGCGACGTCGGCCTCCGGCACGATCACGCCGATCGTCCCCGAACCGATCAGGTCACGCACGCTGTCGACCCGACGGGCGACGGTGTCGAGCAGGTCCGATCGGTCGACGTGCAGCCGCTCGACGGGGTCACCGTCGCGGACCGCCTCGTTCGCGGTCACCGTCAGCCCGGCCGAGGCGGCGAACGCCCCGGCGGCCTCGACGATGGAGCGCGGCGTGCGGTAGTTGACGGTGAGTTCCTCGAGCCGGGAGTCCAGCGGCACCTGCGGCGCACGGCCCCGGCGACGGCGGGAGAGCGCGCCGCGGACGTCGTCCCACGTCCGGGCGGCACCGGGCGAGGAGCCCTGCGCCATGTCGCCGACGATCGTGAAGGAGCGCAGCGGGTTCCGTCGGGCGAGGATCCGCCACTGCATCGGCGAGAGCTCCTGCGCCTCGTCGACCACGATGTGCCCGTAGGTCCACTCGCGGTCCTCGGCGGCGCGCTCGGCGGTGGAGCGGGGGTCGCCGTTCTCCGCGAAGGCCCCGGCGACCTGTTCGGCGCTGACGATGCCCTCGACGCCCATGTTCTCGATGGCCTGCCGGGCGTTCTCGATGTCGCGGTTCCGGCTGGCCTTGGCCTGGCGCTTCGCCGCACCACCGGTCGGGTCGAACTCCCCGAGAAGCTCGGCCGCCTCGTCGAGGAGCGGGACGTCCTCCACCGTGAACGCGGCACCACGCTCGCGTCGGAGCAGTTCCCGGCGCTCCGGGGACCAGTTGGGCGTCAGCGACGCCAGCCAGTTCGGACGGGCGAAGAGGTCCTCGACGAGCTTCTCGGCGGGCAGCGGCAGCCACGCCGTGTTGAGCAGGACGCGGGCGTCGTACGAGCTGCGGATGTCCTCACGGAGGACCTTCTCGTCGGCCTCGTCCACCGTCGTGCCGCGCTGCCGGAGCTGCTCGGCGAGCAGACGGGTCATGGCGTCGAGCGCGTTCTTGTTGAACGACACCCGAGCGACGTTGTGCGGCTTGCCGCGGTCCTGGGCGCGACGCATCGCCTCGGCGACGAGCTGCGGCGGGACGACGAGTCGTTCACCCTCGACGTCGAGCGTGACGGACTCGGTCGGGACGACCTGGCGCGAACGCACGGCCCGGCGCAGCAGGTCGGCCATCTCGCCGGAGCCCTTCACGGCGGCGACGTCGCGCCTGTCGTGCACGGTGGTGTGCAGCCCCGGGTAGAGCGAGCCGAGGGAGGCCATCACGACGCCGGTCTCGCCGAGGGACGGCAGGACCTGCTCGATGTAGGTGAGGAACGCCGGGGACGGCCCGACCACGAGCACCCCGGACCCCCGGAGCCGCTCGCGGTACGAGTAGAGCAGGTAGGCGGCGCGGTGCAGCGCCACCGCGGTCTTCCCGGTCCCGGGCCCACCCTGGACGATGAGCACGCCCTCGAGCGGGGAGCGGATGATGCGGTCCTGCTCGCCCTGGATCGTGGCGACGATGTCGGTCATCCGGCCGGTGCGCTCGGCGGTGACCGCGGCGAGCAACGCGCCCTCACCCTGCAGGTGGGTGCGCTCGTCGTCGTACAGGGTGGCGTCGAAGACCTCGTCCTCGACGCCGACGACCGTGCGGCCCTCGAGCGTCAGGTGTCGGCGGGCGCGCATGCCCATCGGATGGGCCGCGGTGGCCTGGTAGAACGCACTGGCACCGGGCACCCGCCAGTCGAGCAGCAGCGGACGGTGGTCGGCGTCACGGAGACCCACGCGACCGATGTACCGGAAGGCGTCCTCGTCGGCCGGCGGGTCCTGGACCTCGAGCCGGCCGAAGACGAGCCGGTCGCCGACGCGTTCGAGCGTGGCGACGGTGTCCTCGTAGAGCCGGGCGAACGCGTCGCGCTCGCTGCGGCTCTGGTGGTTGCCGCCGACGGTCTGTCGACGGGTCTCGGCGAGTCGCTGGGCGGCCTCGGCCGTCAGCTCGTCGAGTCGGCGGAACAGACCGTCGACGTAACCGCGTTCACGGTCGATCTCGGTGGGTTCGGAAACACGCGCTTCGGACACTCGCAACCCTTCGGGACAGGGGGACCAATCGTATCCCCCCGCCCCGGTCGGCTTCGACTCGATCGCGGCCGCGACCGCGACCGGTCGCGACTACATCTCTTCGTGCGTTTCCGGGTCGCCGTCCCAGAGCCGACCGCGCTCGAGCGCGGAGATGGCCTGGACCTCGTCGTCACTCAGCGTGAAGCCGAACACGTCGAGGTTCTCGCGCTGCCGGTCCGGGTCGCCCGACTTCGGCACCGGGACGGCACCGAGCTGGACGTGCCAGCGGAGCACGACCTGGCCGGCCGACACCCCGTGCGCGTCGGCCGCGGCGGTGACCGGTGCCTCGGTGAGGAGCTCGGACTGCTTCGCGAGCGGGCTCCAGCTCTCGGTGACGATGCCCAGCCGCTGGTGCACGGCACGCAGCTCGGACTGCGGGAAGTACGGGTGCAGCTCGACCTGGTTGACGGCCGGTGCGACCCCGGTGGCGTCGATGATGCGGTCGAGGTGCTCCGGCGTGAAGTTCGAGACACCGATCGAGCGGACCTTGCCGCTGTCCCGCAGGTCGACGAACGCCTTCCAGGTGTCCACGAACTTGCCCACCGACGGGTTCGGCCAGTGGATCAGGTACAGGTCCAGGTGGTCGAGCCCCAGGTTCGCCAGGGTCTCGTCCACCGAACGGTGCGCCTCGTCGTACCCGTGGTGGCGTCCCGGGAGCTTCGACGTCACCACGAACTCGTCGCGCGGGACCTCGGCGCGGCGGACCGCTGCACCGACGGCGTCCTCGTTGCCGTAGTTCAGCGCGGTGTCGAGCAGGCGGTACCCGCTCGTGATCGCCGCACCGACCGCGGCGATCCCCTCGTCGCCGTCCAGCGAGTACGTGCCGAGGCCGAGCGCCGGGATCCGGTGCCCGTCGTTCAGCTCGAGGGTCGGGACCTCCGGGACGCCCGCCATCAGCGGACGCCGAGCAGGTCGATGACGAAGATCAGGGTCTTGCCGGACAGGAAGTGTCCGCCGCCGGCCGGGCCGTAGGCGAGCTCCGGCGGGACGACGAGCTTGCGACGGCCGCCGACCTTCATGCCGGGGATGCCCTCCTGCCAGCCGCGGACGAGGGCCGCGAGGGGGAAGTCGATCGGTTCGCCACGACCCCAGGAGCTGTCAAATTCCTCGCCGGACTCGTACTCGACGCCGGCGTAGTGGACCTTGACGGTCGAGCCGGACTCGGCGACGGCACCGTCGCCCTCGACGATGTCGGTGATGACGAGGTCGGTGGGGGCCGGGCCCTCGGGGGCGTCGAACTCGGGCTTGCTGTTCAGGTCAGTCATGCTCGTCAGTCAACCAGAGAACGAAACCCGGCCCCGCAGGCGGCCTCCAGGCCACAGAATGGTTCCACCGTGACACCAGATGCCCCCGTGGACGCCCCCACGAAGCCCCACCGTTCCCTGTTCGCCGACCTCACCCCCCTCCGCCGCTCACCCGCGTTCGCGCGCCTGTGGATCGGCAGTTCGATCGCCGGCATCGGCACCATGATGACGAGCGTCACCGTGGGCCTCGAGGTGTACGAGATCACCCGCTCCACCTTCATGGTGTCGCTCGTCGGCGTGATCTCCCTGGTGCCGATGATCCTGGCCGGCCTCTACGGCGGGATGCTCGCCGACGCGTTCGACCGCCGCACGGTGGCCCTCGTCTCGGCCGTCCTGGCGTGGGTGTCCACCGCGATGATCGCCGCCCACGCCTGGCTCGGACTCGACAGCGTCGTGCTGCTGTACGTCCTGGTCACCGTGAACGCCGTCGCCGGGACCGTGATCGGAGCGTCCCGCGCGGCGATCGTGCCGCGCCTGGTCGGCATCGAGCTCCTGCCTGCGGCGAGCGCCCTGAACAGCATCAGCGCCGGGTTCTCGGTCACCGTCGGACCGGCGGTCGGCGGCGTGCTGGTCGCCGCGTTCGGCTTCGCGCCGACCTACACGGTCGACGTCGTGCTGTTCAGTGCGGCGTTCCTCGGGGTCATCACCCTGCCGCGGATGGCTCCCGAGCACGACGCGCTGCGCCCCGGGCTGTCGTCGCTGATCGAGGGGGCGAAGTTCCTCCGACGCTCCCGCAACATCACGATGACGTTCGTGCTCGACATCATCGCCATGACGTTCGGGCAGCCCCGCGTGCTGTTCCCCGCCATCGGCGCCCTGGTCGTCGGCGGCGGGTCCATCACCGTCGGTGCGCTCACCGCGGCCTACGCGATCGGTGCGCTGCTCTCCGGCATCTTCTCCGGCCCGCTCGGCCACGTCCGACGGCAGGGCGAGGCGGTCGGCTGGGCGATCACCGTCTACGGCGGGGCGATCGCGGCGTTCGGTGTCGTCGTCGCCTGCGCCCACCTCCTCGGCGGGCGGCCGTCCGAGACCTTCTCGACCGGCATCCTCCCGGCGCTGGTGCTGTGCGCGCTGTTCCTCGCGGTGGCTGGCGGTGCGGACAACGTGAGCAGCGTGTTCCGCGGGACGATCCTCCAGGCCGCCGCGCCGGACGGCATGCGCGGACGACTGCAGGGGATCTTCATCGTCGTCGTCACGGGAGGCCCGCGCGTCGGCGACCTGTACGCCGGCCTCGTCGTCGCGGCCGGGTTCGCCTACCCGCCGGTGATCGGCGGCGTCCTCATCATCGCGCTGGTCGCCCTGCTGCTCCGGCTGGTGCCGTCCTTCCGCCGGTACGACGCCCTGCACCCGAACGCGAACTGACGGAGCCGGTACCGTCGACCCATGCCGCCGAGCCGAGAACGCGACCTGCGCCGCTCGGGGGTCCGGGCGGTGGTGCGTCGGACGTACCACTCGGTCATCCGGCACCGGGTCGTCGACTCCGCCGCGTCGCTGACGTTCTTCGCCCTGCTCACCGTGTTCCCGACGGCGCTGACGGTGGTGTCGATCCTCGCGGTCGTCGACCAGGGCGGCGACAGCGTGGCGGACATCGTCGGCGTCCTCAGTGTGCTGCTGCGACCAGAGACCGCCGAGCACCTCGAGACCCCGCTCCGGCAGCTGCTGACGCTCGACAACCCGTGGCTCGGCGCGACCGTCGGACTCGTCCTGACGCTGTGGTCGCTGTCCGGGTACGCGACCGCGTTCGGCCGAGCGATGAACACCGCCTACGAGGTCGAGGAGGGCCGGCGGATCTGGAAGTTCCGCGGCATGATGCTCCTCGTCACGCTGCTGGTCATGGTCGGCGGTGCCGTCGCGCTCGTGATCCTGCTCGGCACCCCGATGATCTCCGCTGCCGTCGTGCAACAGGTCGGCTGGCCGTCCTGGGTCGACGACGTCTGGAACGTGGTGAAGTGGCCGGTGCTCGCCGCGGACCTGGTCGTCATGGTCGCCGTGCTCTACACCGCCACCCCCAACGTCAAGACACCGCAGCTGCGGTGGGTGTCCGCCGGTGCCGGCTTCGCGATCGGCACCTGGGCGCTCGCCACGGTCGGCTTCGCGCTGTACGTGGAGACGATCGGCGGCGGCAACCGGGCGTACGGCTGGCTCGGCGGAGCGCTGCTGCTGCTCGTCTACCTGTACATCTCGAACTTCGTGCTCGTCGTCGGCGGGGAGCTCGACTCCGAGGTGATCCGGATGCGGCAGCTCCTCGCCGGCATCGAGGCCGACGAGACCATCCGCCTGCCGCTCCGCGACGTCACCCGGAACTTCACACTCGCCCGGTGGCGGGACCAGGACATCGCGGCGGCGGCGCAGGTGCGGGCCGCAGCCGCGGAGCTGCCCGACGACGAGGGCTCCCCGCGGGACGAGGAACTCCGGCGCGTCGCGGGGCAGGTGCGCGCGGGCGAGCGGCCGATGCCGTGAACTGCGTGCCGTCGGGAGCAGCGCGCCGTCAGGGCGTCTGACGGACGGGAGGCTCGTGGCGGCGTCGCCACGGGCCTCCCGTCCGGTGGGTCCCGCCGTCAGACCTGCGGCGGACGCGGTGCGATGTCGCGGGCGTGCTGCTCGAGCATCGCCTCGGTGATCACCGGCATCGCGCCCGTCGCGAGCTCGATGCCGGACAGCCGCGCGGGGCTGAGGACCCGGTGCACCTGGTGCTCGTCCATCAGGCCCGCCGCGATCACCAGCGTCGAGATCGGGGTCGAGGTCGTCAGCGCCGTGTGCGCGATCGACGCCGCCGCCGCGTAGCCGATGTACGGCGTCAGCGCCGTGACGACGCCGACGTTCGTGTCGACCTGGGCGGCGAGCTTGGCCTCGTTCGCCTGGATGCCGGTGACGCAGTGCTCGCGGAGGGTCGCGCATCCACGGGCCATCCACTGCAGCGACTGCAGGATCGAGTGGGCGATGATCGGCTCGAACGCGTTCAGCTGCAGCTGCCCGCCCTCCGCCGCCATCGTCACCGTGGTGTCCGCTCCGGCGACCGCGAACGCGATCTGGTTCACGACCTCCGGGATCACCGGGTTCACCTTGCCCGGCATGATCGAGGAGCCCGCCTGCCGGGGCGGCAGGGTGATCTCGCCGAGGCCCGCCTGCGGACCCGACGCCAGCAGTCGCAGGTCGTTGCAGATCTTCGACAGCTTCATCGCACTGCGCTTCACGGTGCCGGACAGCGTCATGAACGAGCCGGCGTCACTCGTCGCCTCGATGAGGTCCGGTGCGGTGACGACGTCGACGCCGGACGCGACGGCGAGCTGCCTGCGCACCTCGTCGCGGTAGAGCGGGTCCGCCGTGATGCCCGTGCCGATCGCGGTCGCGCCGAGGTTCATCTCGCAGAGGAGCGGCACCACCCGGCGGAGTTGGACGACGTCCTCCTGGATGGTGTGCGCGAAGCCCGTGAACTCCTGGCCGAGGGTCATCGGCACCGCGTCCTGCAGCTGCGTCCGACCGACCTTCAGGACGTCGGCGAACGCCTGCCCGCGCTCGGCGAAGGCGGCGGACAACTGCTCGAGCTGGTCGGCCAGGCGGCGCACCCCGTAGATCATCGCGATCTTGATGCTCGTCGGGTACGTGTCGTTCGTCGACTGGCTGCGGTTCACGTGGTCGATCGGGTGCAGGTAGGCGTAGTCGCCCTTCTCGCGGCCCAGCAGCTCCAACGCCCGGTTGGCCAGGACCTCGTTCGTGTTCATGTTCGTGCTCGTGCCCGCGCCACCCTGCACCACGTCGACCACGAACTGGTCGCGGAGGGCGCCGTCGCGGACTTCCTGTGCAGCACGGTCGATGGCGTCGGCGCGCTCGTCGTCGAGGACTCCGATCGCCCGGTTCGCGCGCGCCGCCGCCTGCTTCACCGTCACCAGCGCTGCGACGAGGTCCGGGTACACCGCGATCGGCACGGAGGCGATCGGGAAGTTCTCCATCGCCCGGAGGGTGTTGATACCCCAGTACGAGTCGACGGGCACCTCCCTCGAGCCCAGGGAATCGGTCTCGGTGCGGGTGGCAGCGCTCGTCACGTTGTGTTCCTCTCCGTCGCGGGTCACCTTCCGAGGGTAGCCCGCGACCGTCCGGCCGGTGCGGAACGGGGCGGGGCGGGTGC